>NZ_JBEZZB010000003.1:0-183608 GCF_040638955.1 Actinoplanes sp. NPDC024001 | reverse complement strand
CGTGTGGCCTTACCCCTTTTTTTTCGTTACCGCGTTGCCGGCGGTGGCGTACGCCGTCCGTGGCTGTTTGTACCGGGCGGTGGCGGTGGTGGGGGGGGTGGGCTTCGGCCCGGCCGCCGCCGCGGCCGGAACCGCCCGCCTGCTCGCCGCCCGCCCGTTCCGTGCGGTGCTCAGCGCCGGCATCGCCGGCGGCTTCCCCGGCCGGGCCGCTGTCGGCGGCACCGTGCTCGCCACCCGCAGCATCGCGGCCGACCTCGGCGCCGAGACCCCCGACGGCTTCCTGCCGGTCGACGAGCTCGGTTTCGGCAGCAGCGTCCTGGAGTGCGATCCGGTGCTGGTGAAAGCGCTGCGCGCCGCCCTCCCGGACGCGGTGACCGGCGATGTGCTCACGCTCAGCACGGTCACCGGGACCGCCGGAACGGCCGACCGCCTGGCGGCCCGCTTCCCGCAGGCGGTCGCCGAGGCGATGGAGGGCTACGGCGTGGCCTGCGCCGCCGCGGGCGCCGGGGTGCCGTTCGCCGAGCTGCGCACCGTCTCCAACCCGATCGGCCCCCGCGACCGGGCCGCCTGGCGCCTGGCCGACGCTTTCGCCGCGTTGCGGGCCGCCGGTCCCGCCCTAACCTCGCTGTCCTGAAACCGGCCGAACCCGGGTCGCCCGGATCCGACACCGGCAAGCTGTTGCCGTTGTCGATCGAGACCGGCATGCTGCGCTGACAAGCCGTTGAACGGCCCGTGAACCATCGCCGCCGACTTCGAAGCGAGGCACGATGACCAACGCGAGCGGGATGACGGCTGCCGCCCGGGCCCGGTTGATCGGCGCCGGTTATGCCGCTCAGGGTCTGGGTTATGCCGCGGTGGTCACTGCGCTGCCCACCTTCAAGGACCGGCAGGGCATCGACGACACCTTCGTCTCCGCGATCCTGCTGCTGGTCTGCGTCGCCGCGGCCGCCGGTTCGATGCTGGCCGACCGGATCGCCGCCCGCTGGGGCAGCCGCTACGCGCTTGCCTCCGGTCTGCTGCTGGTCGCGGCCGGCCTGGCCGGCGCCACCGTCGACACGCCCAACATCCTGTTCACCGCGATCCTGCTCGCCTACGGTGTCGGCCTCGGCGCCGTCGACGCCTCGCTCAGCATGCAGGGCGTCCTGGTCCAGGCCCGCCTCGGCCGCAACGTGATGAGCCGGCTCTTCGCCGCCTACACCGCCGCCGCCATCGCCGCGGCCCTGCTCATGTCCGGCGTCCTGGAGACCGGCGCCGGCGCCGCCATCACGGTGGCGATCGCGGCCGCCTACGCCGCACTGATCGGCCTGATCGGCTGGCGCGCCTTCGAACCGGGCCGCACCGAGCGGGTGGCCGTGGTGCACGCCGAAGGCGGCCCCAGCGTCCGCCCGGTGGTCCTGATCTGCGGCATGCTGATCTTCACCGCGTTCCTGGTCGACTCCGCGGTGAGCACCTGGAGTTCCGTCTACCTGCAGGACTCGCTGAAAGCCGCCGCCTCGGTGGCCCCGCTCGGCTACGCCGCCTACCAGGCCGCCGTGCTGGTCAGCCGCCTGGTAGCCGATCACGTGGTGCCCCGGGCCGGTCGCACCCCCATCGCCCTCGGCGCGCTCACGGTCTGCGGCCTCGGCTGCGCCGTCGTGACCACCCTTCCCTCCATCGGCGCCGCCATCGCCGGCTTCGCGATCGCCGGCATCGGCGTCGGCGTCCTGGTCCCGCTCGCCTTCAGCGCCGCCGGCGAATTCGCCGCCCAGAGCAGCGACGAGGTGATCGCCAGAGTCAACCTCTTCAACTACGGCGGCGCGCTGCTCGGCGCGGTCCTGCTCGGCGCGCTCTCCGAACCGGTCGGCCTGCAGGCCGCCTTCCTCATCCCGGTGGTCGCGGTGGTCGCCACCCTCCCGCTGGCCAGGCGCCTGCGCCGGCTCAGCACGCCGGCGCCGGTCTAACCCTTTCCCAGTACGAGCAGCGCACGGCCCCGTGGCTACCCCGCGAGCTGAGCAGTCCCTCCGGGCCGCAGCGCGCCCGCCGGGCGTGAGCAGGCCCGCACGCTCACCCCGGCCCGGCGGAACCGCTGGCTAAGCTGGCCGCGTGCCGAGGTTGGTGGACCACGAGCAAAGAAAAGCGCAGCTGCTCGCCGCCGCATGGCGGGTGGTCCGGGCTCGTGGTGTCGAGGGCACCACGACGCGGGCCATCGCTGACGAGGCCGGCTGTTCGCTGAGCGTGCTCGCGCACTTTCTCGGCGGCAAGGACGACATCCTGGTGGCCGCGCAGAAGGCGGTCTACGACCGGATCGTGGAGCGGGCTTTCCGCCTCGGCCAGAACCGGGACGGGCTGGCCGGCCTGCGGGCCGCGCTGGAGGCGGTGCTGCCGATCGACGAGGAGCGCGCCGCCGACGCACACGTCAACGTCGCGTTCGCCGGGGCGGCCCTGTCCCATCCCCGGCTGGCCGAGTCCCGGCGGCGTTCGCACCAGGAGATCCGCGGGCATCTGCGGAACTGTCTCCGGGAGGCGCGCGAGCTCGGCGAGCTGCGGCCGGGGGTGTCCGACGAGGCGGTGATCGACGACTTCATCATCCTGGTCGAGGGCAGCACGCTGCTGAGCCTGGTGGACGGGTGGGCCGAGGAGGGCCGAGCGGAACGGCTGGCCCGCCTCGCCACGGCATTCGTTGATCAGCTCCGGGTCTGAGCCGCGATCAGGTCGCGATACCAGTACCAGGAGTCCTTCCGGGTCCGGGCCAGGGTTTCCCGATCCACGTGCACCAGGCCGAACCGTTCGTCGTACCCGGCGGCCCACTCGAAGTTGTCGATCGCCGACCAGACGTAGTAGCCGTCCACCCGTACCCCGGCTTCGATGGCGTCGGCGACGGCGCGCAGATGCGCGTCGAGGAAGGCGATGCGGCGCGGGTCGTGGACCCGGCCGTCCGGGCCGGGGCCGGCGTCGTGGAACGACGCGCCGTTCTCGGTGATCACCACCGGCGGCAGGTGGGGGTAGCGGTCCCGCAGCGTGGTCAGGATCCCGGTGAGCCCGGAGGGCACGATCGCCCAGCCGAAGTCGGTGCGCTCGGCCTTGACCGGCACCGGGGAGAACGGCAGCCCGTCCGGGATGTCGACCTCGAGCACCCCGGCGTAGTCCTTGCCGGCCCGTGGTGCCTCGATCATCGTCGGCTCGTAGTAGTTGACCCCGTAGAAGTCGAGCGGCGCCCGGATCACCTCCAGATCCCGTGCCAGCTGGGCGCCGTCGACGCCGATGCCGGCCACGACCAGCTCGTTCGGGTATTCACCGCGCAGGATCGGGTCGGCGAAGGTCCAGTTGGTGAGGTCGGCGAAGAGGCCGGCCGCCGCCACGTCGTCCGGGTCGTCACCGGCCGGCAGTACCGGGAAGTGCTGGTTCGCCACCCCGACGCTGCGCGCCCCGCCGGCCCGCAGCACCTGTACGGCCAGCCCGTGCGCCAGCAGCTGATGGTGGGCAGCCGGCAGCGCCCCGAGCCCGAGCCCCCGCCCCGGCGCGTGGTCGGTGAGCGCGTAGCCGTAGAGGGTGTGCACGCTCATCTCGTTCAGCGTGATCCAGTCCCGCACCCGGTCGCCGAGCCGTTCCACCAGCATCGCGGTGTAGTCGGCCAGCCGTTGTGCGGTGTCCCGGTTCATCCACCCGCCGGCGTCCTCCAGCTCCTGCGGCAGGTCCCAGTGGTAGATCGTGGGAACCGGCCGCACCCCGGCCGCGAGGATCGTGTCGACCAGCCGGTCGTAGAAGCCGGTGCCGGACTGCACCCGCGGCCAGGAGAACGAGAACCGGTAGTCGTGCACCCCGGCCTCCGCGATGTGCCGCACGTCCTCGGCGTACCGGTGGTAGTGGTCGATCGCGACCCGCGCGTGCTCGCCGTGCCGCACGGTCCCGGGCCGCGCGGTGAAGGTGTCCCAGATGCTCGGCTTCTTGCCGTCCGCGTCGGCGGCGCCTTCGATCTGGTAGGCGGACGTCGACATGCCGAACCGGAATCCCGGTGGGAACTGGGGGTACACGGGTGTCCTCTCAATACAGTGCGCGCAGGCGGGGCAGGGCGGCCAGCGCGGCCAGGGCGAAGGCCGTGGTGAGCAGGTAGAGGGTCTGGTATCCGCCGAGGCCGGTGACGATCGGCGCGGCGACCACCGGGGCGAGCAGCTGGGGCAGCGTCCCGGCGACGTTGGCGAGGCCGAGCATGGTGGCCCGGGTCTCGGCGTCCGGGAGCACGTGCGTGAGCACCGCCATGTCGACCGCGATGTAGGCGCCCCACCCCATCCCGACCAGCACCGAAGCCCCGATCACCACCGGGACGGCCGGGACCAGCGCCATCAGCACGGTGCCGGCCGCGAGCAGCACCGCCGCGACCGCGACGAAGATCTTGCGGCGCTCCCAGCGGTCCGACAGCACGCCGCCGGCAAACCCGACGACACCGGCGAAGAGCACGTTCACCACGGTCAGCGCCAGCACCCAGCCGGCGGCGTCGGCGACACCCACCCGGTCCGACAGGTAGTAGAAGAGGTAGACCAGGACCAGGGCGTTGACCAGGTTCAACAGGAAACGGATCAGCCAGGCCCAGGCGAACTGGCTGCCGGGGCGCAGCAGGACCGCCCAGTGGATCCGCTCCCGGCGTACGGCGGCGACGGGCGTGTCCCGGTGCATGATCAGCAGTGCCGCACCGAGCGCGGGTACGGCGATCGCCACCGCCACGTACCCCGGCGCGCCCTGCCCCACGGCGACCGCGACCGCCGTGCCGAGCACCACCCCGGCGATCTGGGCCACCCCGAAGAGCGCGCCCACCGTGCCGCGCTGCCGTTCCGGCACCCGGTCGCCGATCATCGCGGCGAGCGCGGCGAGCGGCCCGTTCAGCCCGCCCTGCACCAGCACCCAGCCGAGCACCATGCGCGGCGTGGTGTCCGCGCCGGCCAGGACGAGCAGCCCGGCGACACCGACCACGGTGCCGGCGACGAAGATCGGCAGGCGCCGGGACCCGATCCGGTCGGAGAGCGCGCCCCAGAGCGGATTGGCCACCATGGACACTGCCGCGCCCCACGCGGTGACCAGAGCCAGCAGCGCCTCTTTGCCGTCCTCGCCGGCGAGCCGCGCGGCCTGCTCCGGGAGCAGGATCTGGATCGGGCCGAACCAGCCCGCCGCCACCCCGACCATGGCCAGGCCATAGGCGGTCATCCAGCGGCGGCGGACCGGTGTTTCGACGAGCGTCACGTACGGACTCTTTCCCACATCACCGTGTAGGCCTCGGCGCCGTTGAGCAGTTGCCGGCGGAGCGTGGTCGCGTCGGGTCCGGCCTGGTTGATCAGGTCGACGATCCAGTCGGCGTAGAGGCCGTACTGGGCGACGCCGTCGGTGTTCAGGTCGAACGTGCGGGTGCCGTAGACGTGCTTGCTGACGGTGGTGCCGTTGGTGGCGGTGAACGGGTAGGTGAGCGGACTGGATCCGGCGTTCTGGCGCGGAGCCGCCTGCGGTCCCAGCCCGTTCACGTCGGTGCCCACGCCGTACCCGGTGATTCTCGAGCCGTTGGTGAGGGACCGGTTGGCCCGCCACTCACCGAGGAAGGTCGCGGTGTCCTGGCCGTCCGGGGTCGCCGCGAAGGCGTAGCCGGCGAGGAACCCGCCGACTCCGAGGATCCGGTTCATGATCGTCGGGTCGGACCAGCTGTGCACCGAGGTGACACCCGGGTAACCGGCCTGGTCGGCCATGTCGAGCACCGCGGTCGCGGTCTTCACGCTCATGTGGTCGATGTGGATGATCATGCCCCGGTCCATCATCCGCTGGATCAGGTAGCGGCCGAGGTCGGTCAGCCCGCGTACGTTGCAGATCTTGCCGCTCGGGTAGACCGGCAGGATCGTCCCGGCCGGCAGGTTCACGCCGAGTTGCAGCAGCTTGGCGATGTCGTCGCTGACCAGCGGCTGCTCGTTGTCGGACGGGCCGGTGCAGCTGGTCGCCTGCCACCAGTGACCGGTGGAGATCAGGTTGCCGACGTTGACCGCGGCACCGGTGACGCCCTCGTCGAAGCGGGTGCCGCCGAACGCGTTGTCGAACTTGTGCACCGGATAGATGCCGCTGACGCCCATGCTCGCCAGCTCGTCGAGCCCGCGGTCGATGTCGGCGGTGGTGCACTGCGGCACGTCCTTGATCTCCCGGCAACCGAAGATCTCCGAGTTCTCCACGCCGATGGTCACCGCGAGCTTGCCCTGGGCGGCGATCTGACGCACCTGGGCCGGGGTGGTGGCCAGGCGGAACCAGCCCTTGCCAGGCCCGCCGCTGCGAGCGTCCACATAGTCCTGCATTTTCCGCAGATATGTGGACTGGGCCCTGATCTGGTCCATCTCGTCGCAGGAGGTGTGCTCCAGCGTGAGTCCGCAGATCACCCGGTTCGCCACGAGCAGCACGTTCATCACCCGCTGCCCGGATTGCCAGGCCCGCTCCAGGCTGCGGAAGTACGACGCCTCGTGCAGCATCGTGTCGTGCTGCGGCCAGTCGTTGAAGGTCGGCCAGCCGTCCTCGGCCGAGTCGATCGGGTCGGTGCCGGCGATGATCGCTTCCAGCAGGGCGCCCCAGCCGAGGGTGGCGTGCGACGGGCAGCCCCTCAGTGCCACGGTCACGCCGCCCGGCGCGTACGCGTCCCCGCAGTGCAGTGAGCCGCCGAACGCCTCGGCCGCGGTGATGTGCGCGTGCGCGTCGATCCAGCCGACCAGCTTGCCGCTGGAGTCGACGCCGGGCGCCGGGGTGCCGCTGACACCGGTGGCGATGTCCGGGTTGGCGGCGCAGCCGGTGGCCGGCGCGAGCGCGTAGGTCGAGTTGCCCGCCCCGAGACCGCCGAGGTAGACGCCCATCTGCTGGTTGGTGGCGGTGGACACGAACCGGTAGCGGCCGTCGGCGACGCTGGCCGTCCAGTCGGCCCGGTCGCCGTAGTCGGCGCCGGCCCAGATCCAGCCGAGCATGCTCTGGTAGATCGGGGCGCCGGTCGAGTCCCGGATCGCGTAGCGGCCGAGTTGGGTCGCTTCGAACCGGAACTTCTCGGCGCGTGCCGCATTGCTGGTGTACCCGTATCCGACGCTGTCCTTGAAGACGTAACCGTTCGAGGCCTGGAGGGTGACACAGGCACCTTCCAGGTCATTCGCCGGCGTCCAGCTCGCGGCCATGGCGGCGGGCGCGGGCAGCCCACCTACGAGGCCGAGCACCAGGACGCCCGCGGCCAGCGATCGTAGTCGCGCCACGGGAACCCCCTTTGATCGATCAATTGATCCAACAAGCGGAGTGTAAGAAGCGTCACACGATAGATCCAGAGACGAAGGTGAAAGTTTTTCCAGGATGCACCGCCGAGTGTGGGGAGCTAGACAGAGCACTCCCCGGCGTGCCGGGCTAGCGTGAGACCGTGGCGCTCTCCCTGGCGGTCTCCCCCTGCCCCAACGACACCTTCGTCTTCCACGCGCTGATCCACGGGCTGGTGCCCGGCGCGCCGCCGGTCGACCTGACCTTCGCGGACGTGGACGTCACCAACACCGCCGCGCAGGACGGCGCGTTCGACCTGGTGAAGGTGAGTTATGCGGCGCTGCCCTGGCTGCTCGACGACTACGAGCTGCTGCCCTGCGGCGGGGCGCTCGGCCGGGGCTGCGGCCCGCTGGTGCTGACCCGGGAGCCGCGGGACCTGACCGGCGCGACCGTGGCCGTGCCCGGTGACCGCACCACGGCCTATCTGCTGTTCCGGCTCTGGGCCACCGACCAGCCGCCGGCCCGGATCGAGGTGGTGCCGTTCCACCAGATCATGCCGGGGGTCGCCGAGGGCCGGTTCGACGCCGGCCTGGTCATCCACGAGGCCCGCTTCACCTATCAGCGGTTCGGCCTGACCGCCCTGGCCGACCTCGGTGAGTGGTGGGAGAAAGACACCGGGCTGCCGATCCCGCTCGGCGCGATCCTGGCGAAGAAGGGCGCCGTCGACCCCGCCCAGGCCACCGAGTGGGTCCGCGAGTCACTCCGGAGGGGCTGGCTCGACCCATCCGTCAGCCAGGACTTCATCCTCGCCAACGCGCAGGAGATGGAACCGGCGGTGGTGAAGCAGCACATCGAGCTCTACGTCAACGAGTTCACCCTGAACCTGGGCGAAGACGGACTCGCCGCCGCGAACGCCCTGCTGGGACGCGCCGCGGCGGCGGGTCTGACACCTGCGGTGAACCTCTAGATCTCGAACTCGCGGGCAACCGCGTGCACGAGCTGCGCGATCTTCTGCGCGGTCTTCTTGTCCGGGTAGCGGCCACGCTGCAGGGCGGGCTGCACCTGGCTCTCCAACACCTTGATCATGTCTTCGATCATGCTGGCCAGCTCGTCCGCCGGGCGGCGGCGCAGCTCGGCCAGTGACGGCGGCGCGTCCAGGAGTTTCACGCCGAGCGCCTGCGCGCCCTTACGGCTGTCCACGACCCCGAACTCGATCCGCTGGCCCGTCTTCAGTTCGGTGACCCCCGCCGGCAGCGCACCCTTGGGCAGGAACACGTCACCGCCCTCGTCACTGGTGACGAACCCGAATCCCTTCGTAGCGTCGTACCACTTCACTCGACCCGTGGGCACCGCTGACCTCAACTTCACTCAATGGACACAACTGCTCACGGCAAGGCTATCCAGACGACGGCCGGGACCCAACCGCAATCTCACTCAGCAGCGCGGGGAAGGAGGTCAGATCCGGCAGGACGTACGAGGCGCCGGCCTCCCACAGCTCCTGCTCGGAACACGGGCCGGTGACCACCCCGATCCCCGGGACGCCGGCGGTGCGGGCGGCCACCATGTCGGCGGCGTGGTCCCCCACGTACCACCGCACACCGTGCTCCACCAGCGCAGTCGCCTTGCCCTCGGCGAACAGGTCGCCGGCCAGCTCGTCGGCGCGCATGCCCAGATGGTCCAGGTGCAACCGGGCCAGGCGGCCGAGTTTCGAGGTCACCACCACGGTCCGCAGGCCGGCCTGCCGGACGGCTGCCAGCGCCTCGACCGCGCCGGGAGTCGGCACGGTCGGCTCGATCGCGTACTCCGGGTAGAGCGCCCGGTACGCGACGACGGCGTCCTCGATCTGCTCCGGCGGGAACCAGTACCCCAGCTCGGTCCGCAGCGGCGGACCGAGCCGCGTCACGGCGAGGTCGGCGTCGACGTGCACCCCGGTCCGGGCGGTGAGCTCCCGATAGGCCGCCGCGATCCCCGGCCGGGAGTCGATCAAGGTCATGTCCAGGTCGAAGCCGACCGCGGGCATCATTCCTGGGTGAAGGTGGGCGTGTAGGTCAGGCGGTCCACCGGCAGCGGGAAGGTCTGGTCGTCACCGAACGGCGACGGGGCGGCGGCCCGGTCGGAGATCAGCTCGGAGACGTGCATCTGGCCCTTCATGTCCACGCCGCGCGGGCTGCTCTTCTCGCTGACAGGCACCTGAGTCCCCGGCAACTTGGCCTTCGACGCCACGTTCGATCCTCCTCGCAGTCGCGGTCCGGCCACGCCCGGACCCACCACTATCGTCCCATGAACGTTAGCGTTGAAGACGATGGCCACCACATTCGCCGATCAACTCCGGTCGCTCCCCGACGAGGCATTGGGAGCGCTCATTCAGCTGCGCCCCGACCTGGTCGTGCCGGTGCCCGCCGACATCTCGGCCCTCGCCGTTCGCGCTCAGTCCCGTAACTCGGTCGCCCGCTGTCTCGACGGCCTGGACGAGTTCACCCTCACCGTCCTCGACGCGGCCCGGTTGAGCCGCGCCGCCGACACGGCTCTGACCTCGGTCGACGCCATTCTGGCGCTGACCGGCGAGGTCGCCGCCGAGGACGTGCGGGTCGCGGTCGACCGCCTGCGGGTCCGGTTCCTGCTGCACGGGCCGCCGGAGGCGTTGCACGTCGTCGGCGCCGTCGACGAGGTCACCTCGCCGTACCCGGCGGGTCTCGGCCGGCCGGCCGACTTCCTCGATCCGCAGACCGCCGCCCTCTGTGCGGACCCGGCCAGGCTGCGCCGCACCATCATGGCCGCGCCGCCCGGCGCGCGGGCGGTCCTCGACCGGCTGGCCGCGGGTCCCCCGATCGGGGCACTGAACCGGACCGCGCTCGACAAGGGCGAGGTCGCCGAGCCGGTCCGCTGGCTGGTGGATCAGCACATCCTGGTTCCGGTCTCGGAGGCCGGCCGGGCGCCGCGCCCGGACGGCGAGCTGGTGGAGCTGCCCCGCGAGGTGGGCATGCTGCTGCGCCGCGACACCGGCCCGCTCGGCCCGCTGCGCCCGTTCCCGCCGATCCCCGAGGCGCCGGTGCGCGACCAGAAGGCCGCCGACTCGGCCGGCGCCGGCCAGGCGATGGAGGCGGTCCGCGCGATCAGCGCGATCCTGGACGCTCTGGCCGCCGAGGCCGCCCCGGTGCTGCGCGCCGGCGGCCTGGGCGTCCGCGATCTCAAGCGCCTGGCCCGCGCCGCCGGTGTCGACGAGGCGGGCGCCGCGCTGCTGGTCGAGACGGCGTACTCGGCCGGGCTGCTCGGCGAGTCCGAAGCGGGCAGCCAGGACGTCTTCCTGCCCACCGGGGCGTACGACCTGTGGCGCGCGTCGAGCGTCGCGCACCGCTGGGCCGCGCTGTCCCGGGCCTGGCTGATGATGACCCGGCAGACCGGTCTGATCGGCCGCCGCGACGACCGGGACCGCCCGATCAACGCGCTCGCGCCGGACGCCGAGCGGGCCGGGGCGCCGCAGGCCCGCCGCGAGGCGCTGACCGCCCTGGCCGACCTGGAGCCGGGCGCCGCCCCCTCGGTCGACGACCTGCTGGCGTTGCTCGCCTGGCAAGCGCCGCGGCGCTCGCGGGGGCGGGAGATGGCACACCGGGACGCCTTCGCCGGGGCGGCCCTGCTCGGGATCACCGGGCTGGGCGTGCTCACGTCGTACGCCCGGCTGCTGCTGGCCGGACCCGATCCGGACGAGGGTGACCCGCTGGGGGTGCATCCGGAGGATGCGCCGGCGGACGCGGTGCGCGCGCTGGACCACCTGCTGCCCGCGCCGGTCGATCACTTCCTGGTGCAGGCCGACCTCACCGTGGTGGTGCCCGGTCCGCCGGAGCCGGAACTCGGCGCGGAACTCGACGACGTCGCCGAACCGGAGTCGGCGGGCGGCGCGAGCGTCTTCCGGGTGACGCCGGCGAGTGTGCGGCGCGCCCTCGACGTCGGCTACCGCGCCGACGACCTGCACACCCTGTTCCGCCGCCGGTCCCGCACGCCGGTGCCGCAGACGCTCACCTACCTGATCGACGACACCGCCCGTAAGCACGGCGGGCTGCGCAGCGGTTCCGCCGGTTCCTACCTGCGCAGCGACGACGAGGCACTGCTCACCGAGGTGCTCGGGGACAAGCGGCTCAGCACCGTCGACCTGCGCCGGATCGCGCCGACCGTGCTGGTCAGCCCGCGTCCGGTGGCGCGCCTGCTGGGTGCGCTGCGGGAGGCCGGTTACGCGCCGGTCGCCGAGGACGTCGGCGGTGCGACCATGCTGTCCCGGCCGAAAGCGCGGCGCGCGCCGACCCGTACCCCGCGGGTCCCCGAACCGCCGGGCCCGCCGATGCTGGCCGGGCCGCGGCTGGCCGGGGTGGTGGAGCAGCTGCGGCGCGGCGACATCGCGACCCGCGCGGCACGCCGCGCGCCGGTCACCGTGCGCGCCGCGCACGGCCAGGCCGTACCGGGCCTGACCGCGGTGCAGCAGCATTCGCAGGCCATGGCGGTGCTCCAGCAGGCAGTGCGCGACAAGGCCAAGGTCTGGGTGGGGTACGTGGACTCGCACGGCGCCACCCTGTCCCGGCTGGTCCGCCCGATCTCGCTCAGTGCCGGTTACCTGCGGGCGGAGGACGAACGGGGCGAGAGTCTGCACACTTTCGCCCTGCACCGGATCACCGCGGCGGTGACCGAGGAGTGAGGAGCACGTGGTGCACCAGGCCGGCCGCGGCCAGCACCAGGATCGGGTACATCGGCAGGTAGTAGCGGAAGGAGCTGACCGTGCTGTTCAGCACGGACAGCAGCATGCTGGGCCCGAGGGCGCCGATCAGCAGCGCGGTCAGCACCGACCTCGGCCGGACCAGGATCGAGATCAGCGCGGCGGCCCAGATCCCGAGCAGGGCGACGTCACGCTGGAAGTACTGGTTCGCGTCGGCCACGGTCAGCTTCCAGAAGATCTCCGGCATGTTCCTGATCGCGGTGATCGTGTCCGGCTGGTTGTTGACCTTCACGAACCAGGCCAGCACGTCGTAGGGCGCCCACCACTGCATCAGCAGGGTCCCGGCGAGCCCGACCGGCAGCAGGACCAGCACCGGCAGGTTCCACTCGTTGGTGCGGAGCCTGCGGTGCAGGACCAGCGTCCCGAGCCAGGCGAAACAGACGGCCGAGACGATCACCGGGCCGCTCTGCCGGCAGAAGGTGACCAGCACCAGCAGGATCGAGCAGGCGATCGCCTCGCGCATCCCGAACCGCTTCCCGCCGAGCGGCAGCAACATCAGGATCGCCACCGTGAAGGCGAGCGCCGGCGCCTCGGTGAACAGGCCGGTCATGAACTCCAGGAAGGCGTTCGTCAGGATGAACACGGCGGTGATCGCCAGCGCGATCTCCTTCGTGAACAGGCGGCTCATCAGCCGCATCAGGCCCCAGACGATGAACAGCGCGGAGAGCAGCGGTACGACGTACATCCCGGTGCCGCCCATCAGCAGCACGAACGGCACCGACAGCGCCGGGTAGACGACGCGGGGGTAGATCAGCGGCGAGATGACCGGGTCCTCGAACCCGTAGTGCAGCCGGTCGATCTCCGGGTCGTTGAAGTACTCGCCGGTCAGCCGGATCGCCTCGTCGAGGTCGTGGCCGGCGAACTGGAACGTCATGGCGGTGTAGTAGAGCGAGTCACCGGTCCACGGCTTGCCCCACAGGTGCCAGTAGACGTAACCGACGAGGAAGAGGCCCGCGAGCAGCAGCCAGTAACGGCCCGGCACGTCGCCGGCGAGGCGGGTGACCAGCATGGGGAGGCGGCGGCGCCGGACCGAGCCCTCGGTGACGGGTTCGGTCGTGGTCATCCGATCCTCCTGACCGGGACGGCCGGGGCCGCGACCCGGTCGGGGCTCTCCTGGATGTCCAGGGAGAGCGCGGCGATGAGCAGATGGATGCCGGTCAGCAGCGGCAGGGCGGCCAGCAGCGCGCTGCCGGCGCTGACCACCGGGGCGCCGAGGGTGTGCACCACGAGCCAGATGCCGACGATCGTGCCCAGCGCGATCAGCAGCAGGCCGGTGAAGAGCAGCAGGGCGATCGGGGAGAACGAGAAGATCACGTACTTCAGGAAGATCCGGCGCCAGAAGCCACGGGTCAGCTGGGTGAGCAGGGCCGGGATCACCCGGTGCATGCGCATCGCGGACGTCTCTTCGCCGTACACCGCCGGGATCGGCACGTCGCAGGCCGGCACCCGCAGAATGTTCAGGTTGATCAGCAGGTCGTTCTCGAAGCAGTAGTCCCGGGCCACCCGGTCCAGGTCGAGGCGCTCCAGCGCCGACCGGTGAATGGCGGTGTACCCGTTCTGCGGATCGAACAGGTGCCAATAGCCCGAGGACAGCTTGGTCATGAAGGACAGGATCACGTTGCCGAAGATCCGGTACGCCGGCATACCGCGGTACGAGTCACGCGAGTAGAACCGGTTAGCCTTGGTGAACTGTGCGAGCCCGTCGGCGATCGGGGCGAGCAGGTCCGGCAGATACTCCGGATCCATCTGGGCGTCCCCCGCCATCACCACCGCCACGTCGCAGGCCTGCCGCAGCGCTTCCTTGTGCCCGTCGCAGATCGCCCCGCCGACGCCGGTGTTGGCCTTGTGGCGGATCAGCGTCAGCCGCGGCTCGCCGGCCTGCCGGGCACGCTCGGCGGTCGCGTCCCTGCTGGCGTCGTCGATGACGATGATGTGGTCGACGAACTCCGGGACCGTTTTGATCGTTTGCGCGATCAGCTTCTCTTCGTTGTATGCCGGCACCACGACGCCGACTTTCAATCCCTGATACAACTGACTGCTCCCCGTGTACAGGTTCGGAGCATCGAGGAAGGCTTTATGCGGCGCCTGTGGGAACACAGCGCAACGCGGTTTCTGCTGGTCGGTGGATTCAGTTACGCGTTCGACGTCGGTCTACTCATCCTGCTGCACGGCGTGCTCGCGGTGCCACTCGCTGTCGCCACCAGTGCCTCCTTCCTCTTCACCCTTCTGGTGAACTTCGGTCTCAATCGGATCTTCGCGTTCCGGAGCACCGGGCTGGTCGGCGTGGCTCTGCTGCGTTACCTGGTCCTGGTGCTGGTCAATTACGTGACGACGCTGCTGCTGGTCACCGGACTGGACGCGCTCGGCGTGTCCTATGTGGTGGCAAAGACAGTAGCCACGGTCGGCAACGCGGTGATGAATTACGTGGCCTACCGCCGCTGGGTCTTCCGCACGTGACACCGCCCCATCCGTGGCAGACTGGAAGGTCGGTTTCAGCACCAGCTGACGAAGGGTGTACGGGGTGAGCGGCGGACCACTGATCGTGCAGTCGGACAAGACTCTGCTTCTGGAGGTGGACCATCCGGACGCGCAGGCCTGCCGGATGGCGATCGCGCCGTTCGCGGAACTGGAGCGCTCGCCGGAGCACGTCCACACCTACCGGCTGACGCCGCTCGGCCTGTGGAACTCGCGGGCCGCCGGGCACGACGCGGAGAGCGTGGTCGACGCCCTGATCAAATTCTCCCGCTATCCGGTGCCGCACGCGCTGCTGGTCGACGTCGCCGAGACGATGGACCGCTACGGCAGGCTGCAGCTGCTCAACGACCCGGTGCACGGGCTGGTCCTGCGCGGCCTCGACCGGATCGTGCTGATCGAGGTGGCGAAATCGAAGAAGCTGGCCGGGATGCTCGGCGCCCGGATCGACGACGAGACCATCGCGGTGCACGGCTCCGAGCGCGGCCGCCTCAAGCAGGCGCTGCTCAAGCTCGGCTGGCCGGCCGAGGACCTGGCCGGTTACGTGGACGGCGAGGCGCACGAGATCGCCCTGAAGGAGGACGGCTGGACGCTGCGGTCCTACCAGCAGGAGGCGGTCGACGGTTTCTGGGCCGGTGGCTCCGGCGTCGTGGTGCTCCCCTGCGGCGCCGGTAAGACGCTGGTCGGCGCGGCAGCGATGGCGACCGCGAAGGCGACGACCCTGATCCTGGTGACGAACACGGTCGCCGGCCGGCAGTGGAAACGGGAGCTGATCGCCCGCACCTCGCTCACCGAGGAGGAGATCGGGGAGTACAGCGGGGAGCGCAAGGAGATCCGCCCGGTCACCATCGCGACGTACCAGGTGCTCACCTCGCGCCGCGGCGGCGCCTTCACCCACCTGGACCTGTTCGGCGCCCGCGACTGGGGCCTGGTCATCTACGACGAGGTGCACCTGCTGCCCGCGCCGATCTTCCGGTTCACCGCGGACCTGCAGGCCCGGCGCCGGCTCGGCCTCACCGCGACGCTGGTCCGGGAGGACGGCCGCGAGGGTGACGTCTTCTCGCTGATCGGCCCGAAACGCTACGACGCGCCGTGGAAGGACATCGAGGCGCAGGGCTGGATCGCCCCGGCCGAGTGCGTCGAGGTCCGGGTCACCCTCACCGAGGCCGAGCGGATGGCGTACGCGGTGACCGAGGCCGAGGAGCGCTACCGGGTGGCGGCCACCGCCCGTACCAAACTGCCGGTGGTGAAGGCCCTGGTCGAGCGGCATCCGGGCGAGCAGGTGCTGGTCATCGGCGGCTTCCTGGACCAGCTGCACGAGCTCGGCGAGTTCCTGGACGCGCCGATCGTGCAGGGCTCGACCACGAACAAGGAGCGGGAACGGCTCTTCGACGCCTTCCGTGACGGCTCCCTGCGGACCCTGGTGCTGTCCAAGGTCGGCAACTTCTCCATCGACCTGCCCGAGGCGGCGGTGGCGATCCAGGTCTCCGGCACGTTCGGCTCCCGCCAGGAGGAGGCGCAGCGGCTCGGCCGGGTGCTGCGGCCCAAGGGCGACGGGCGGCAGGCGCACTTCTACACGGTCGTCTCCCGCGACACCATCGACACCGAGTACGCGGCACACCGCCAGCGCTTTCTCGCCGAGCAGGGGTATGCGTACACGATCGTCGACGCCGACGACGTGCTCGGCCCGCCGCTACCCCAGATCGACTGACGGCTGCCCGGCCCACTGCAGTGACAGCCGGGTGGCGGCCCGCTCGGCCCGGATCTCCATCAGGTCGCCGAGGATGATCGCCTGGTCCACCACGACCGGGCGATCGTCCAGGCCGAAGGTGGTCCGCTCGCTGACGAAGACCGCACTGCCGGCCGGCCGGCGCAGATGCTGCGCCACCGCGGCGTCCAGCAGGCCGGGGACGATCCGTTCGGTGGCCCGCGCGATGGTCACCCCGGCCCCGGCGAGCGCCGCGTACAGCGACGTCACCCGGAAATCCGCGCCGCTCACCGCATCGGCGTAGGGCTGCGGCACCCAGGACGTCTGGTGGATCGCCGGCTGCCCGCCCAGCCGGCGCAGCCGCTCCAGCCGCAGCCCGGGTTCGGGCGCTTCTTCGACCGCGACGGCCAGCACGTCGGTCGTCACGTCGTGCCCCTGCTCGCGCAGGTCGTCGACGAAGCTGCGCAGCGTGTCCATCCGGTAGGCGGCCTGCACCGGGGCCACGAAGGTCCCCCGGCCGGGCTGCTGCACGATCAGCCCTTCGTCGCGCAGCTCCTGCAGCGCCTGGCGCAGCGTCATCAGCGTCACGCCGTAACTGGCGCTGAGTTCCCGCTGCGCCGGCAGCGCGTCCCCGGGCCGGAACTCGCCGGTCCGGATCCGCTCGGCCAGGTCAGCCGCGATCCGCCGATACGCCGGCGTCCGGGTCAGGCTCATGGGCCCCAGTCTGGCCCATGCCGGTCAAGCAGGGACCGGCGGTCCGGGCCGCAGCAGATCGTCGAGCAGGTCGCCGTGTTCCTCGACGCGGTCCAGCACCTCGCCCGCGCCGAACTGCCGGGCCGGCATCTCGCCGGTCGCCATCGCGATGACCTCGTCCCAGGTCAGCGGCGCTGAACCGGTCGGCCGCTCCCCCGCCCGCAGCGAATACGGGGTCACCGTCGTCTTCGCCGCGTTGTTCTGGCTCCAGTCGATGAAGACCTTCCCGGGCCGGATGGCTTTCGCCATCTTCGCGGTGATCGAGCCGGGCACCATCGCCGCCAGCTCCTCAGCGACCTTCTTGGCGTACGCCGAGACGACCTCCGCGTTCTGTGTGCCGGAGATCGGGCAGCACAGTTGCATGCCCTTCTTCCCGGACGTCTTGGGATAGGCCTCGATGCCGTCCTCGGCGAGCCGGTCCCGCATCAGGGTGGCCACCGCGCAGCACTCCTTGAGCCCGGCGGGCGCTCCCGGGTCCAGGTCGACGACCATCAGGTCGGGGTCGGCGCCGATCCGCCACTGCGGCGTGTGCAGCTCGATCGCCGCGAGGTTGGCGAGCCAGACGAGGGTCGGCAGGTCGTCGACGACCACGAAGTCGATGGTCTCCCGGCTTTTCGTCGACCCGGGGACCGGCAGCGTCTCCAGGCGCACCCAGTCCGGCGTACCCCCGGGTTTGTTCTTCTCGAAGAAGTGCGCGTCCTCGACGCCGTTGGGATACCGGATCCGGGTGACCGCCCGGTCCCGCAGGTGCGGGAGCAGCACCGGCGCGACCCGGGTGTAGTAGTCGATCACCTCGCCCTTGGTGAAGCCGGCCACCGGGTACATCACCTTGTCGAGGTTGGACAGCTCCAGGTCGCGGCCGTCGACGGTGACGGTGAAGCGCTCCCTGGGTTTTCCGCCGCGGGCAGGCTCAGGATCAGGCATCCTCGCCCTCCTCCGCGCACTCGTCGGCCGCCTTGTCGTCGCGCAGCCGCAGGAACCGGGGGAACCGCAGCCGCTTGTCCGGCGTGCGGTTGCCGTACCGGATCTCGGCGACCAGCTCCGGGCGCACCCAATGTGCCCCGCGGGAATCCTCCCGGGGCACCGCACCCGGCACGAAGGGTGATTCCCCGACCGCGAGCGGTTCCAACCTGGCCAGCAGCTCTTTCTCGGCGGCCGCGCCGATCCCGCCGCCCACCCGCCCGCGGAAGGCCAGCCCGTCCGGGGTCGGCACGCCCACCAGCAGGCCGCCGAGCTTGCGGGCGCCGGGCCGCCAGCCGCCGATCACGTAGTCCCCGGTCCGGTCGAACTTGACCTTGACCCAGTCCGGCGAGCGGCTCCCCGGCAGGTAGACCGAGTCGCTGCGCTTGGCCATCACCCCCTCCAGCCGGTTCTCCCGGGCGGCCGACGCGGTGGCCGCGCCGTCGCCGAACGACGGCGGCACCATCCAGTTCGGCCCGGCCAGGCCGAGCTCTTCCAGCCGTTCCCGGCGAGCCAGGTACGGCAGCCCGGTGTAGTCGTTGCCGTCCAGATAGAGCAGGTCGAAGACGAGGTACGTGACCGGCGCGGTCACCGCCAGCCGGGCGGCCCGGTGGCGCTCCCGGACGTGCATCCGCTCGGCGAGCGCGGTGAACGACGGCCGGCCGGCCGTGTCGAAGACCACCATCTCGCCGTCGAGCAGTGTCCCTTCCGGCAGATGCAGGCCGGCGATTTCCGGGTACGCCGCGGTGACCACCGCACCGGAGCGGGCGAACAACTGCGGGGCGTCGCCGGTGAACAGGGCCAGCACCCGCACGCCGTCCCACTTGAACTCGTAGCTCCAGCCCGGCCCGGTCGGCAGCGGGCCGGAGGTGGCGAGCATCGGGGACAGGGGTGGACCCGGCACCCGATCACCATAGGCAGAAGCATTCACCTTACGCAGGCGTCCCAGGAATGCCATTCTGATCAGGGGTCCGGACACTCGACATCGATGAGGAGTCGAACATGCGAGCGATCTGGAAAGGCGCGGTCTCATTCGGCCTGGTGTCGATCGCGGTGAAGCTGTACTCGGCCACCGAAGAGAAGGACATCCGCTTCCACCAGGTGCACCGCACCGACGGTGGCCGCATCAAGTACCAGCGCACCTGCTCGGTCGACGGCGAGGTGGTCAGCTACGACGACATCGCCAAGGGGTACGACATCGGCGGCGGCGAAATGGTGATCTTGACGGATGAGGACTTCGCCGATCTCCCGTTGAGCACCTCCCGCGCCATCGACGTGCTGGAATTCGTGCCGGCCGAGCAGATCGACCCGATCCTGTTCGCCAAGGCCTACTACCTCGAGCCGGAGGGCCAGGCGGCCAAGCCCTACGTGCTGCTGCGCGACGCGCTGCGCGACGCCGACCGGGTGGCGATCGTGAAGATCGCGATCCGTCAGCGGGAACAGCTCGCCACCCTGCGGGTCCGCGACGACGTGCTGGTGCTCAACACCATGATGTGGCCCGACGAGGTGCGCACCCCCGACTTCGGCTTCCTCGACGAGGACATCGAGACCCGCCCGGCCGAGCTGGCGATGGCGAGTTCGCTGATCGACTCGATGGCCGGCAGCTTCAAGGCCGACGACTTCACCGACAACTACCGGGCCGCCCTCCAGGAGGTCATCGACGCGAAGGTGGAGGGCCGCGAGGTCATGCAGCCCGAGGAGGGCGAGGAGGAGCCGGCCGCGGCGATCGACCTGATGGCGGCCCTCAAGGCCTCCGTCGAACGCGCGCGCAAGGCGCGCGGCGAGGAGAGCACCGATTCGGGTACGGGTGACAAGCCCGCGAAGAAGTCGGCACCCGCGAAGAAGGCCGCACCGGCGAAAAAGACCACGGCGGCGAAGAAGGCGACCACCACCGCGAGGAAAGCCACGCCCGCCAAGAAGCCCGCCAAGAAATCGGCATAGCTAATCTCGTCCCCATGGTTGTGATTCCGGTTCTCCGCCGTGGGGTAGCACAGTGGCATTGACGTGGGCTGAGTCGTACCTGGGCAAAGTGCGGGCGAGTGTCGGCGACATCGACACGATCTTCTTCGTGGGGGCGCGCACGCTCGTGCTCGACGAACAGAACCGTCTGCTGCTGATCCAGCGTTCGGACAACCGCCGCTGGGCGATCCCGGCCGGCGCGATGGAGCTCGGCGAGAGCATGGAGGAGTGCGCGGTCCGCGAGCTGTGGGAGGAGACCGGTCTGCGGGCCACCTCCCTCGAGCCGTACGCGTTCTACACGTCGTACACCTACACCAACGAGTACCAGCACACGTACCAGCAGGTGCTGATGAACTTCCTGGTGCACTCCTGGGAGGGCGAGCTGCTGCGGCAGACCGACGAGAGCGTGGACGCGGGCTTCTTCGCGCTCGACGCGCTGCCCGGCGGGAAGTCGTTCATCATCGACGAGGCCCTGGCCGACCTGGCGACGTTCCAGGCCACCGGCCGTCTCGTGATGAAGTGAGTGCGACCGGCATGACGTAAATCGCGGTGCGGGGTAAGGGTCGCCTAAGGCAGGATGGCCCTCCGTGACATCCCGCAAACGCCGGCTCGCGCTGGACCTGACCCCGCTTCGCACGTCCCGGGACTTCCGGCTCGTGTTCATCGGCGGTGTGGTGACGGCCTTCGGGTCCTTCATCAGCTATGTCACCATCCCGTTCCAGGTGGCGAAGCTGACCGACGACCCGCTGATGGTGGGCCTGATCGGGGTCTGCGAGCTGGCCCCGCTGCTGATCATGTCGTTCGTCGGCGGCGCGCTCGCGGACTACATCGACCGGCGGTTGCTGGTCCGCGGCAGCGAGGCGGCGCTGGCGCTGATCTGCGGCATCCTGCTGTTCAACTCGCTCTCCGAGGAGCCGCACCTCTGGCTGCTCTATGTCGCGGCGTTCCTCACCGCGGCCGTCGCGGGCCTGCAGAGACCCGCGCTGGACGCGATGATCCCGCGCCTGGTGAAACCGGAGCAGCTGCCGGCCACCATGTCGCTGCAATCGCTGGGCATGCAGTTCGCCCAGCTCTTCGGCATGCCGCTGGCGGGCATCCTGCTGGCCAGCTTCGACCTCGCCTGGGTGTACGCGTTCGACCTGTGCACCTTCGCGGTCTCGCTGATCTGCCTGAGCCTGGTCCGCGCCGTTCCGCCGCCGCCGGCCGCCGACCGCCCGTCGGTGAAGAGCGTGGTCACCGGCCTGAAGTACGCGAAGTCCCGCCCCGAGCTGCTCGGCACCTACCTGGTCGACATCAACGCGATGTTCTTCGGCATGCCGTCCGCGCTCTACCCGTTCCTGGCCGACCGGCTCGGCGGTCCCGGCGTGCTCGGCCTGCTGTACGCCGCGCCCGCCGTCGGCTCGCTGCTCGCCACGATCGGTTCGGGCTGGACCGCACGGGTGCACCGGCACGGCCTGATGGTGCTGGTCGCAGCCGCCTTCTGGGGTGTCGGCATCATCGGCGTGGGCCTGTCCGGCACGCTCTGGCTGACCCTGTTCTGTCTGGCGTTCGCCGGCGCCGCCGACATGATCTCCGGCATCTTCCGGATGATCATCTGGAACCAGACCATCCCCGACCACCTACGCGGCCGGCTGGCCGGGATCGAGATGCTGTCCTACACCACCGGGCCGCTGCTCGGGCAGCTGCGCGCGGGTGCGATGGCGCGAACCTCGCTGGGCGTCCCCGGCGCCATCTGGCTGGGCGGTGTGCTCTGTGTGGCGGGCAGTCTGGTGCTGGCCGCGGCTCTGCCGAAACTGGTCCGCTACAACGGCAAGGACGGCATGGCCCTGAAGAAGGCCGCCGACGAGGAGTGGGCCGCCGCGGCCGCCTCCCGCGGCTGAACCTTCGGGCGAACGAGCAGCCGCCCGGGCCGATCGGCGACCCGGGCGGCTGTGCTTCGTACGGTCAGCGCTTGACCTTGACGGTGTCGTACTTGGTCTGCGGCTGCTTGGTCGAGCTGCCCGCGTAGACGACCTTCCAGATGCCCGACTTGGTGGCCTTGATCTTCTTGTTGTACTTGCCGTTGGCCGTGGTGACCGTCTTGCCCTTGTAGACGTAGGTCTTCGAGCCGTTGGCCTTGAAGTAGAACTTCAGCGTGACGCCCTTGGCGCCCTTCTTCGCGCCGTAACCGACCGGGTCGATCTTCAGCTGGCCGGAGTGGGTCAGCTTCGCGCCCTTCTTCACCGGCTCGGGCGTCGCGTTGTAGGTCAGCGAGGTCGGCCGCTGCAGCGAGAACGAGTCGCTGCGCTCGATGACGTGATCGTCGTAGTTCTCATCCCACCAGGTCAGCTCGGTCTGCACCTGGTATCGGCCGGGCGCGTGCAGGCCACCGCAGAGGAACACGTTGTCCGTGTAGTAGACGTAGTTGCCGCTGCGTGACGACTGCGACGGGGTGAGGATGTCCACGATGTCACCGTTGGCCGCCACGACGTCCGCATTGACGCTCGGGCTCAGGAACTCTTCATCGCCGCTGGCCGGGTTGTACACCTTGAAGGTCACCTTGAGCCGGTTGCCACAACCGGCGTCGCCGTCGAGCACAACCGTGCTCGACGACAGCGTGACGCCGGCGAGCTTCACATCGGCGGCCTGTGCCGGCGAGGAGGCCAGTGCCACCGCGCCCAGTCCGGTGAAGACGGCCAGAGCCGCCGCGGCACCGCGGCGGACGAGAGACTTGCGCATGAGTATCCCTTTCCCGAACGACCGGACGGGTACGTTCCGTCGTTACGCATCAGGGAGTCTCCATGGCCTTCGCCACCGTTTCCAGACGCCGTGCGAACTTCTGACCTCGGGTACGGCCGACCCTGGCCGAACGGGTGGCAGGAAAGAACCGAAACGCCTTAGCCGCTTACACGCCGACGTGCGCGAGGGCCCGCGGCACACGCCACGGACCCTCGTTCACGCAACTGTTACGCGGGCACCGTCTCGGCCACCCGCTCGACCAGCGCGGCACAGAAGGCCGGCAGGTCGTCCGGCTTGCGACTGGTGATCAGGCTCTCGTCCACGAACACCTGCTCGTCCACCCAGGTGGCCCCCGCGTTGACCAGGTCGGTACGCAGACTCGGCCAGCTCGTCAGCGTCCGGCCGTCGACGACTCCCGCCTCGACCAGCGTCCACGGGCCGTGACAGATCGCCGCCACCGGCTTGCCGGCGTTGACGAAGTCGCGAACGAACCGGACCGCGTCCGCGTCCGCGCGCAGGAAGTCGGGGTTGGCGACCCCGCCCGGCAGCACCAGGGCGTCGTAGTCACCCGCGGCCGCCTCCCGCACACTCTTCTCCACGCGGTACGTGCCGGCCTTGTCCATGTGGTTGACGGCCTGGATCTCACCGGTCTTGATCGATACGAGTTCCGCCGTTCCGCCCGCCGCCTCCACGGCCTTGCGCGGCTCGGTGTACTCGACCTCTTCCACGCCGTCGGTCGCCAGGAAAGCCACGCGCTTTCCCTTGATCGATGCGGTCATCGTGTGCTCCTTCCGGATTACCGGAGACGTTTCGCCGTCTCAGTTCCGGTTCCCGGCAAGAGCGCGGGCAAACGCCGGCGTGTGGCCCGTCGCGATTTTTCCGGCGAACCAGGCGCCGTATCCGGCCAGCACCAGGGCGAGCAATTCCACGAGGAACAAACCGCCGCCGGCGACCCGTTCCGGATCACGCATCCGCACCATCAGGATGACCGTGAAGACCACCAGCACACCCATGTTGAGCAGGCCCCGCAGCACACCGAGGCGACGGGCGCCGGAATGGCGCACGAACATCACGTCGACGGCGCCGGCAAGGGTCGCCAGCAGGCCCGCGAACAGGCCGGCGGCCACGTTCCAGTAGGCCAGCGCGCCAAGAATGCTAGGGCCGCCCAGCAAGTCCGCCATATCGAACAATACGGCCATAGCGAAGAGTCCGAGCGGGAACATGACCAGGATCGGCTGCACCGCCTGGCCGGCGACACTCAATCGGCTTTCCATCCGGCTATCGCCTTCCCACCTGCGAAGATACAGGTTCGTCGCGGCTTCCGGATCTGGCCTACCCGGTGCTCCGCGGGCCGAAACGCCGCGACCGGGAGCCGGTCGTCACATGCCGGAACGACCATGCGGCTTGTACGCAGTCTGCAACATGGCAGATTGAGTGGTGGCGGGCAGCCGGGTGGCGTGCTCTACTACTGGTAGAGCAACAAGGGCGGAGTTGGAGGGAGAGACAAACAACGGCACCCGGCGGCAAACGGGTGCCGTTGTCCGCCTCTGGCGGCTCCCGGCTAAATCTCCGGCGGTTGCGGCACGAGCGAGGCGGGGATGTCTCTCGCGCCAATGGTGGCCCGCTCTTCTCCTCCTCGCAAGGAAAAGTGAAGAGGAGTTCGCCATGCGCACACGCACCTATTACGACAGGCACGACGCCATGGTGACCAACGACCAGTTCGTCTGGCACACCGCTTCCGGACAGTTCGTTTTCAATGTTCAGCATCTGCGTAATGTCGGCCGGGTCCAGGCGCCTCCGCGTGTGCGCCCCTTCGCTCCGGCCCTCGCCGTCTGCACCCTGTTCGCCGCGGTCATCGGTTGGACACTGCTCGCCGACCCCGCGGTGTACGTCGTCTCGTTCCTCGCCCTGGCTGCACCCGCGGTAGCCGTCAGCTGGCGCGAGCCCCGCCACTGGGAACTGCACGCCCAGTACCGCGGTGAGGCCGTGGTGCTCTATTCCAGCGCCGATGAGCGCGTCTTCAACCAGGTGAGCCGGGCTCTGCGCCGGGCCATGGAGGGCACCCCGCGAGCACCGTCGGGTTATGGACTAGCGGCTGCGTGACCTGGATATTTGCGAAGACCTCTCGGGTGAGATCTCTATTCGATCAAAACCACACCTTGCGCTTGTCGTTCTGATAGGACAGTAATCTAGGATGTCGGCGACCTCGCTGGCTGCCAACTGGCAGTTAGCGAGGTAGCAGATAGCAGGATCACCGCTACCGCGGGTAACCACGAACTTCGACGATGAAGGACTCATGGCTGAGGGCGACTCGCCTACGATCGCGCGCCGACGCGTGCGCCTCGCGCTCCGTGAAGCGCGAGAGCGAGCCGACCTCACTCAGGCCCAGATCGCCGAGGAGATGGAGTGGTCGCTCAGCAAGGTGATCCGGATTGAGAACGGGGACGTCAGCATCTCCCCGAACGACCTGAAACCGCTGCTCAGCTACCTTGGCATCAGGGACAAGGCGACGGTGGCGGCACTTCTCTCGGACACTCGTCTCGCCCGGACCCGGCAACGTCAGGCTTGGTATCACACGCCGGAGTTCCGCGATCACCTCACCGACTCGTCGCGAAAGCTGATCGAGTACGAGAGCGAGGCCCAGGAGATCCGGTCCTACTCGATCTACTACATCCCCGGCCCCCTGCAGACCGCCGCGTACTCGAGCGCGCTGATGGCCCGTTTCGAGGACGAACTCACCGAGGATCAGCGTGAGTGGCGGCTGCGCGCCCGGAAGCTGCGCCGTGAAGCGCTGCTGGCGCGGGGCGGCTCGGGGGTGCAGATCTACCTCATGGTCGACGAATCGGTACTGCGGCGCACCATCGGCGGGCCGGAAGTGTTCGCCGAGCAGTTGCGCGACCTGAAGGAACACGCCGACGCGGGCCGGATCCGGATCCGGATGGTGCCGTTCTCGCTCGACGCCTCGGTCACCAACAACGCGAGTTTCGACCTGCTCGTTCTGGGCGAGGGCGAGGTGCTCTACCGGGAGACCGGTCTGGGCGACGAAATGATCGAAGACCGCGAGACGACCGCGAAACACCGTGCTCGTTACGACAAGGTCTGGCAAGAAGTCGCCGATGAAGAAGACACGATCGAATTCATTCGGCGGCAAATAGGGATCCTCGAGGGCGGTGCGACCGATGGGCCACCCCGGGACAGTCGATAAAACCCAAGGCCGAGCCGGCGCCGCCGGCGAGGCACAAAACCGTGGAAGGTCCACAATGGTAGAGAACAACGTGCCCGCCTGGCGGAAGAGCAGCCGCTGCGGAACGTCAACCTGCGTCGAGGTTGCCAAGGTCGACGACCAGTACCTCATCCGGGACTCGAAGAACCCCGAGGCCGCCGCGCTCAGCTTCACCAAGGCCGAGTGGGACGCGTTCGTCGAGGGTGTCAACGCGGGTGAGTTCCGCTTCTGACGTCGTCGGCCCGCCCGCTCTGCGCATTCGAATCGCGGGGCGGGCCGGTCAAAAAATACTCACAAAATTCGTGCATCATCCCGAACGGACGCCGCATACCTCACATTTGAGGTGATAAGCGGCGTCGTTTGGTTTTCATTCATCCTGCTAGTTCGGCACCTTCGCTTACCGTGGATTCGAACCGTCACGGAGGTGCACACACATGATCAAACCGACGGATGAGCCGCGATGGCGTCGTAGCGGTCAATGCTCAACCGGGGCATGCGTCGAGGTAGCCAAGGTCGGTGACCAGTTCCTCGTCCGCGACTCCAAGCAGCCCGGCGGCGCGCCACTCTCCTTCACCAGGGCCGAGTGGGAGGCATTCGTCGCCGGAGTCAAGGCTGGAGACTTCGGTTTCGAATGAGCTTTTTTCAACGTGGCCAGGGCCGTGCGGCCCGGCACCGGCGAACGGCCTGGGACTCTCAGGCCCGACGCCAGGTTGAAAAAAGCTCACCGGCTCCGCTAATGCCGGAGCAGCGGTTTGCCGCGGGCCGAGCGCGGCATACTGCAGTGGTGGACGGCTTCGCGCACGCCACCGACACCGACCGCTTCGCGCTCCTGCACGAGGCGGCCGACGACCTGCTGGACGAGCTCACCGAGCGCTACCAGGTGGAGCGCCGGGAGAGCAAGGAAGCCCTCGGGCTCGACGACGCGCTCGTGCGGACCGTCCGGCTGATTCCCCGCGTGCCCACCGCGGCACCGCTGGCGATCCACTTCACCGACCCCGGTCTGATCCTGCGCCTCGGCCGGTGGTGGGAGGAGTCGTTGCCGGTCTGTGCCTGTGACATCTGCGGTGAGGACCCCAAGGAACTGGCGCAGAAACTGCACACCCACGCCGCCGCGCTGATCGAGGGCGGGCTCTGGGAACGTGTCCGGCGTGGCGTGAGTGGATCCTGGTTCGAGACCAGGCTGATCGGCGCCGGCGTGAAATCGGACCGGGAAGGGCCGCTCTCCGCGGCCGGCGCCCGCGACGCCCGGCGCGGCGGATTCGCCGCACCGGTGCAGTGGGCACCGTGGCAACTCCGGTCCTGACCGACTGCCGATCCTGATCCACTGATGATCGGTGCGGCCGGCTACGCACCCGCGGGCCGGCCGCCCAGCATGCTCACGGCGGCCCGCAGCACGCGGTGCCGCAGCACGCGGGCCATCGAGATCTCGCCGCGGCAGAAACCGGTGAAGGCCCGCCAGCCGAGTGGGCTCGCGAACGCCGCGTGCACCAGAGCGGGATGCCTGCCGAACAGGCCGAGCAGCCGGCGGCCGGCCGCCATCTCCGGCGCCAGCTCCCCGGTCACCAGCCGGTCGTACGCGCTGAGGTCCCCGCCGTTCGCGGCGACCGTGCCGGCCCAGGTGCCGGAACGCAGCGCGTAGCTGATGCCCTCGCGGGTCCACGGTTCGAGCAGACCGGCCGCGTCGCCGGCGACCAGGACCCGGCCCTTGCGCAGCGGGGCGGTCGCGGCCCGGCACCGGGTCAGGTGCCCGGAGTCGCGCAGCACCTCCCGGTCTTCCAGCCCCAGACGGGCGACGAAAGCGCGCAGGTAGCGGCGGGTCTCGGCGCCCCGGCCCTTCTCCATGATCACGCCGACGGTGAGCTGGTCGCCCTTCGGGAAGACCCAGCCGTACGAGCCGGGGACCGGGCCCCAGTCGAGCAGCAGACGGCCCTGCCAGCGGGAACGGTCGGCGTCGGTCGCGGCGAGTTCCACCTCCAGGCCCAGGTCCTGCTGGTCGAAGGTGACGCCGACATGGCGGGTGCTCACCCCGGCGGACCCGTCGGCGCCGATCACTACCCGGGCGGTCACGTCCGTACCGTCGGCGAGGCTGACGGTAGCCGTACGCTCGCCTTGTGAAACGGCCCGGACCAGACTGTGTTGCCGGACCGTCGCGCCTGCCTGGACCACCGCCTGGAACCAGGCGTGATCGAAGTCGTCGCGGCGCACCATGGTGACCACCGGATCGCCCGGCGACCGGCGGGTGAACTGCCGCCGGCCGTCGTGGGTGAAGGTGACCGCGTTGATCGTGTCGCGCGCCGGCACCGGGAGCCGCTCGGCACTCATCCGCAGCGACATCCCGAGCAGGCCACCGCCGCAGGTCTTGTAACGCGGGTGCTCGGCGCGCTCCAGAACCACCACCCGGGCTCCGGCCGAGGCCGCCGCATGTGCCGCCGACAATCCGGCGGGTCCCGCCCCGATCACCGCGACGTCCCAAACCGGGTTGTTCTCCAGCACCTCTGCAGTTTAGATACGGTCTTCGGTAAACCTTCCTCACGATTCACGGGGCGTCAGCTTGAGCACAGCCGTCGCGACCGACCTGCGCGCCTCCACGCGTTCGGTCTACGTCACGTTCACCTTCCTCGGCGTGGCCATGGCCAGCTTCGCCGCCCGCATCCCGCAGATCCGCGACGAGCTCGGCCTCAGCCCGTCCCGGCTCGGGCTGGTGCTGCTCGCGATCGCTGTGGGATCCATCACCGCGCTGCCGCTGGCCGGTCAGATCGTGGCGCGGTTCGGATCACGCCGCACGGTCGGCGTGATGGCGGTGCTGCTCGGCGTCGCCCTGACCGGGGTGGCGATCGGCTACCAGTTCGGGGTGCTGCCGGTCGTTGTCGCGCTGTACCTGTACGGCTTCGCCACCGGCGCCTGGGACGTGGCGATGAACGTGCAGGGCGCGATCGTGGAACGCCGGATCGGGCGGTCGATCATGCCGCGCTTTCATGCCGGCTACAGCGTCGGGACGGTCGCGGGCGCCCTGGCCGGCGCCGGGGCGGTCGCGCTCGGGCTGTCGGTGACGGCACACGTGATCGTCTGCTGCGTGCTGGTGACGGTCGCGGTGGTGGCGGCGGTGCGCTGGTATGTGGCGGACGAGGCGGAACCTTCCGCCGACACCGAGAGCGGCGGCGGCCTGCGCCGCACCCTGGAGACCTGGCGCGAGCCGCGAACCCTGCTCATCGGCGTGTTCGTGCTGGCCTTCGCCTTCACCGAGGGCGCCGGCATCGACTGGATCAGCGTGGCGATGATCGACGACTACGGGACGTCGGCGGCGGTCGGCACGCTGGTGTTCGCGGTGTTCCTGGCCGCCATGACGATCGGCCGGTGGTACGGGCCGGCGCTGCTGGACCGATACGGGCGGGTGCCGGTGCTCCGCGCGCTGGCGGTGACCTCGCTGGTCGGGCTGGTGCTCTTCGTCTTCGGTTGGGCGACGCCGGTGGCGTTCGCGGGTGCGCTGCTGTGGGGCTTGGGCGCGTCGCTCGGCTTCCCGGTGGGCATGAGCGCGGCGGCCGACGAGCCGGCCAAAGCGCCGGCGCGGGTCGGGGTGGTGGCGTCCATCGGGTATTGCGCGTTCCTCGGCGGTCCGCCGCTGATCGGCCTGCTCGGCGACCATGTCACGGTGTTGAAGGGTTTGCTGGCGGTGGCGGTGCTGGTGGTGCTGTCGATCGCGCTGTCGCCGGCGCTGCGCCCGCCGGCGGAGCCTGAGACCGCGTGACCTGCCGCTCTGCCCGGCCGCCA
Organism: Actinoplanes sp. NPDC024001; assembly: GCF_040638955.1. NCBI lineage: Bacteria > Bacillati > Actinomycetota > Actinomycetes > Micromonosporales > Micromonosporaceae > Actinoplanes > Actinoplanes sp. NPDC024001. Next base: position 154,064 of record NZ_JBEZZB010000003.1, on the reverse strand, counting down.
GGCACAAATCGGGTGCGGCCAGCGCTCCGCTCGCGGATCCTCTCCCGATGAGCATTCGGCAGTCCCGCAGGGAGAGGGCGGCAGTGTTGGCCGCGGTGCTCCGGGAAGTCCAGGTCGCGGAATGCTGGCAGCCGTGCCAACCGTCGAACTACATCGACACGGCGGTGCGCCGGTGGATGACCTCGGACCGGCGCATCAAGCCCGCTAAAAGCACACCGGAGAACAGGGTCCGAGATCTTCTCCGAGGGTTGCGGGAAGCGCAGGGTGATGACCTGATCTACGAGGAACCGGGGTGGCTCGAACATCTCGCGGAACGCTTCGGCACCGCGCTGCTTGCCGCTGACCGAGCCTCGGGGGCATCACCCGAGGCCTGATCTGGTCGACGGCGCACCGAAGCGGCGCGGCAGCTAAGTACCCAGCAGGTGGGCGAGATCAGCGGCGAACCTGGTCATTTCTTCGCCCGCTTCGAGCACGAAAACGGCCCTGGCCGACCAGGCGGTGTCATCCCAGTCCGGCCCGGGCGCCCTCAGCGTCACACCAAGGAACACATAGCCACGTCCGTCGTGTCGAGCATCGAGGGCAAGCTCGCACTCCATCGACTGCCAAGTTCGGACACCCTCCCAACCACGCCAGTCACCCGCGAGGCTCTCTACGAAGCCGGCCAACGTCGTCGCCGGAGCGGCGTACAGCCCATCAAGCTTGGCAACGGTCTTCGCAGCTAGACCGCCTTGATACAACTCCGTCTCCGCGGTGTGGACGTAGCCGTCCCCGAAGGGATCTTGCGGCGGGTGCACGACCCAGCGCGCACCTCCCGCAGAGCCCAAGACGAAGGATTCCTCCATGAAGAGGGAGTATGACCGACTTCAGATCACGAGCCTAAGGATCATCTGCGACGCGGTGCGATCAAGGATCGTGCGAGGTCAGAGCGGTCGACGCGGATCCGTCCCGGTCGGTGCGATTGCTGGCGTTGAGGGCGGTTCAGCGAATGCTCGCCCACGCCACGGCCGCCGTGCCCCTGGACGTCCACGCAGGCCCCCTTCGGCGACGACCTGGACGAGGCCTTCACTGCGCGTCATGCGGACTACGAGCTCCCCGGCCGCCGTCGTAAGCCTCGACAAAAGGAGAAGCCCAGGTCGGTGACCTGGGCTTTCTCATGGAGCCGCCTGACGGAATCGAACCGTCGACCTACGCATTACGAGTGCGTCGCTCTAGCCGACTGAGCTAAGGCGGCAACGAAGAGTCAGTGTACGGCATCGACGATCCGAGCCTCGCCAGGGTACGTCCGATGTCGTACCCCGTGACTAGTGTGCACGGTGTGACGGACGATGAATCGATGGCCGCCGCTTCGCGGCAGCGCCCCGCCGAGTCTGAGCAGACCGTGCCCAACCGTCCGCGCAGCCTGGATCCGCAGGAGCTCGGGTTCACGCCGAAAGGGCCGATCGGCTGGCTGGCGCCCCTGTTGCTGCTCAGCACCGGGTTGCGGGCGCTGCTGGCCATCCTCTTCGGGGCATATCTGGACAAGCGCGAGCTGCAGAATGCTCTGGACGGCGAGTTCTTCGATCATTCCGCCACGGCCGACGGCGAGATCTGGCTCGACTACGTCGCCGACCTCGGGGACGGGTTCGACGCGACCTATTCGGTGGCTTACCTGCTGGCCAAGCCCGAGCTGGAGGTCGACGGCGAGTGCCTGCCGCGCGGGCGCCTGCTGCTGATGGGCGGCGACCAGGTCTACCCCCTGGCCAGCGGCGACGGCTATGAGAACCGGATGAAAGGCCCATACCGCGCGGCCTTGCCCGAGGCGCCGGCCGGGGTGCCGCGACCCACGCTCTTCGCGCTGCCGGGCAACCACGATTGGTACGACGGGCTCACCGCGTTCCTGCGCCTGTTCGCGCGCCGTAAGGACGGGCACATCGGTGGCTGGCGCACCGAGCAGCGGCGGTCGTATTTCGCGGTGAAGCTGCCCGCCGACTGGTGGCTGTTCGCGGTCGACGAGCAGTTCGGGGCCTATATCGACGATCCACAGCTGCTCTATTTCGAGAAGGCGGCGCGGGAGGTCGGGCCGGACGACCGGATCATCCTGATGACGCCGTCGCCGACCTGGGTCAAGGCCGTCGACAATCCGGAGGCGTATGACGCGGTCGACTACTTCATCCGGACGATTCTGGCGCCCACGCAGGCGCACGTGCGGGTGCTCGTCTCCGGGGATCTGCACCACTACGCGCGCTATTCCGGGGAGGAGCGGGAGCTGATCACCTGCGGTGGCGGCGGGGCGTACACGTTGGGCACCCAGAACCTGCCGGAACAGATCACCGTGCCACCACGGGAGACGCTGACCCGGAGCAAGAGCCGCAGCCGGCCGTACGATCTGGTGGCGAGATTTCCCGATGAGCCGACCTCGCGCCGCTGGGGGTGGGGTGTTTTTCACCGGCTGCCGCGGCGCAACGCCGGGTTCGCCTCGATGCTCGGGATCATCCAGACGCTGACCATGCTCGCGATGGCCGGCGCGGCCAGTCAGGGCGGCAACATCCAGCGGCTGTTCAGCATCCCGCTGGTGCTCATGCTCGTGCTGATCATGGCGGGCACGGTTCTGTTCGCGAAGCCGCCCGGGGCGGAGTCGTCGAAACATGCCCGGCACTGGATTCTCGGGGTGCTGCACGGTCTGGCGCAGATCGGTCTCGCGGTGGGCGGGACGTGGGTCTGGCTCCAGTTCCCGTTCCGGGATTGGCAGTGGCCAGGTCCGCTGGTGGTGGCCGCAGTCGTCTACGGTCCGCTGATCGCCATCCTGTCGACCCAGCTGTGCGCGCTGTACCTGCTGATCTCAGGCCGGTTCGGGGTGAACCTGAACGAGCTCTTCGCCGGTCAGAGCATCGAGGACGGCAAGAGTTTCCTGCGCATGCACATCGACGCCGACGGCAACCTGACCATTCATCCGATCGGGGTGGACCGGGTCTGCCGGAAATGGGCGGCCGACCCGGCCGGTGGCCCGGAGGCACCATGGGTGCGCCCGGAGGAGCCACTCGTCGCCCGCCGGATCGAGGAGCCGATCTTGGTCGCCGGTCCACGGGCGGCGCGTTTCTAGGCGGGCTGCGGCTCTCTCTGTCCGAGGATCAGCGTGCGGCCGATGCCGGCCATCCAGAGCAGGGTGAAGGCGATGATGGTGGGGTTCTTCACGGCCACCAGCACGGCGTTGACGGCCGCCTGCGCATCGGCCGGGACTGTGGCGGCGACCAACCCGTTCAGGCCGATGTCGAAGATCAGGAAGGCGATCGCGAGGAGTGCCCACTGTCCCCAGAAGGCGACCAGGCGTCGGTCGATGGCGGTTTTCAGCCGCTCCCAAGCGGTCCGCCGGTCGAGCCCTGTCTCGGCGAGCATGAGCCGGACGATCAGGGCCGCAAGCAGGATGCGAACTCCGGCCACCAGGACTTCGCTGGTGATGGAGATCAACGCCGGCGGGTCCCAGTAGACGACGGCGAAGCGCTGCACGGTGGGGATCATCGACAGGCCGAAGACGAGCAGGAAGTGCTGACGGTAGAACCCGGTGGCCCAGGCTGCGGCGTCACGGCCAAGTCGTAGTACGTCGTTCATGGCAACCTCCAGATATTCCACTACGATGGACTATCCGGAGTGCTGAAGTAAAGGGTGAGGACGATGCGTGATTACGGCTGGGAGCTGAGCACCGCTGTCGTGCTGTTCCACGAGGCGATTGCGCGCCGCCTCGGCCTTAACGCCGCCGAGCACAAGGCGCTGGGTGCGATCATGCGCGCCGGGCCGATGCCGATCGGTGCCCTCGCACCGGAACTGGGCGTCGGCGTCACCGCACTGACCGGCATCGTCGACCGGCTGGAACGTGCGGGATATGTGCTGCGTCAACCCGACCCGGCGGATCGCCGGCGGGTGCTGCTCGTCGCCAACCCGGACAAGTCTCCGGACCTGGAGAGCATCTTCGGGGAGCTGGGGCGGTCGATGGGCGAGTTCATGAGCAGATATGACGAGCGCGAGACGGCGGTGATCGTCGATTATCTGGACAACACCATCCGGGTGCTGCGCGAGCAGATCGACAAACTCGCGCAGCGTTCGCCGTAGTGGCCTTCGGCCCCGCGGGCATTTTGCCTGGCGGCTCAGCCTTCGCCGTGGCGCCTTCGTACCCCGCGGCATTTGCCTGGCGGCTCAGCCTTCGCCGTGGCGCCTTCGTACCCCGCGGCATTTGCCTGGCGGCTCAGCGTCCGCCGTAGTGGCCTTCGGCCCCGCGGCATTTGCCTGGCGGCTCAGCCTTCGCCGTAGTGGGCGTCGTGGGCCTGGCGAGGGGCGCAGACCGAGGCCCGGCTGCAGGAGCAGCGGGAACCGTCGGCGTCGAGCCGCACCACCACCGAGTCCTTGGGCACGCTGTGCGCGACGACCCGGCCATCACCCTCGGGCGTTGTCACCCGCGAGCCGACGGCCGGCGCGGATGCCTGGAACTGCTGGTAGAGCGGATGCTCGTACTTCAGGCAGCACATCAGGCGCCCGCAGGCGCCGGAGATGCGCAGCGGGTTGAGCGGCAAGTCCTGGTCCTTCGCCATCCGGATGGTGACCGGCTCGAAGTCGGTGAGGAACGTGGCACAGCACAGGTCACGGCCGCAGGAGCCGATGCCGCCCTGCACCCGGGCGGAGTCACGGGCGGAGAGCTGCCGCAGCTCGACGCGGCAGTGCAGGGTGGCGCCGAGGTCCCGGACCAGGGAACGGAAGTCGACCCGGTGCGGCGCGGTGAAATAGATCGTCGTGCGGGCGTTGCCGGAGCCCTGGTCGAGAACGTGATCGACGGCGACCACCTTCATCGGCAGCTCGTGCGCCTTGATCAGCTTCTTGGCGGCGACCTTCGCCTCCGCTTTCCGCTTGCGCAGCAGCTCGTCCCGGCGTAGGTCGCGGTCGTCGGCGAGACCCACCACCTTCGGGAAACCGGAGGTCTCCTCATCGACCCATTGCGGCGCCCAGACGCACTCCGCCACCTCGGGGCCGTCGTCGGTCGGCACCAGCACGCGATCACCGACTGACGGCGTGAATCCGTTCGGATCGAGGTAGTAGAGGCGGCCATACCGGTTGAAACTGACCGCGCACAGCATGCCCATGGGATCAACCCTACGACCGTCGGCAACCCGTACCAAATGCCGGTTTTGAACTACCCGCGAGGGTTGTCGCATAGATACCGCGCAACCGCCCCAATCGACCTTCGTTGGCCAGTCCCGTAGACGCCGCCGCGGCGGCACGCCCTCGAAAGGACTTGCCATGACACCCGCCAGGTCGGTGGCCGCCAGTGTCGTTGCGCTGGGTTTCGCGAGCACGCTCACCGCGCCGATTCCCGCCTTCGCCGCGCCCGCTCTTGCCGCGCCCGCTCTTGCCGCGCCGGCACCGTGCCAGCGCTTCGAGCACTTCGCCGCGCAAGCCGGCGCCGAGGTGATCCGGATCAACCGGCTCGATCTCGGGCCGCTCGCCGGGCCGGCGCACCGGAACGGGCCCTCAGGGAAAGGTGAGGCTCCACCGGACGGCGACAAATCGGCCGAGCCGGGCGCTGCGGGCAAGCGAGCCGCGTCGGGCCCGGATGCTTCGGGCGCGGGTGCTTCGGGCGCGGGTGCTTCGGGCGCGGGTGCTTCGGGCGCGGGTGCGGGTGCTTCGGGTGCGGGTGCTTCGGGTGCCTCAGGCCTGGGTGCTGCGGATTCGCGTCACCGTGGCACGGGCAAGGGCCGGCCGTCGGCGGAGCAGGACGCCTCCCCCGCGAGCAACGACCAGTCACCGGCCGGTACTGCGCCGGACAGCGGGTCGGATGCCGCCCCGCAGGGCACGGCGGGGCGGGACGACGGCACCAGGTCTCCGCGGAGCGCGGCGGGACAGGGCGGCGGCGCCGGATCGGATGTCAATTCGCTGGGCCGCGCGGCGCAAGCCGACGAGGCTTCCGGCTTTGCGCCTGCCGCATGGTCGCCTTCGGGCCGGAGCAATCGGGTACGGGCGGAGAAGGACCCCAAGCAGTCGATCGGGGGTGTCGGTCTCGGCGACGCGAGGAGCGTTCTGATCGCCGATGGGCCGATCAATTCGGCGGCTGCCGCGCGGATCCTCGACGGGCGGGTCGCGGGTTCGCCGGCCACGAACGACCTGGTGGTGCAGCAGGCCCCGCCGTCCAGCGCAAAGCCGACCGTGCGGCGTACCGGTGAGAAGCGCTTCGGCCCGCTGCGCGCCGGGGCCGGGAAACTCACCGCGCACGCCCGCTGGGACGCCGACATGAACTGCGCGTCCGCTGACGCTGAGGCCTCGCGGTCGGCGGCCGAAATTGATCGGATCACGGTGACGGGGGCGGGTAGCGAATCGCTGCTGCGCGTACCGGAAACGATCTCAGGCCACAGCAACACCGCGGTGCGGCAGCGGGACGGCCGGCCGGAAGCGGTTGCCTCGGCGACCATCACGGCCGGCCGGATCAGCCTGGCCGACGGGGCGGTCCGCATCAAGGTGCTGCGGGCACCCGAGCTTCGGGTCAGCATGTCTGCCGACAGCAAGGGTGACGTTCAGTACCGGCCGGCTGCCATCGAGGTCTCCGACCGGAACGGCCAGGTGAAGCGACTCAGCACTGTTAGTGACAGCATGGAGATCACGGTGAGTGAGGATGTGCGGGCTCTGGAATCTCTCCCGGCATTGATCGAGCCGATCGCTCCGCTCCCCCTGCCGCCCGTCACCGGATTGCCGTCGGCCGGCGAGCCGGAGAGCACGCCGGTGCCCGGCAAGGCCGACGGCACGCGCCTGCGCGTTTCTCTCGGAGACGTCCGGCAGGCCACCAAGGGCAGCGCCATCGCTGCCCGGGCCACCGCCATCAAGGTCTCGGTCGTCCGTGATCAGGGCTCCGGGCGTACGAAGACCGGGTACGGACCGTCCCCTGTGGTGGCTGACCTCGGTATCGGCCTGCTCGAAGGTGCCGCAGTCGCGCCGGTGCCGGCCACGCACGGGCAGGGCGTCTCGTCCGCCGGAGCCGGTGCCGGAAGCAGCACGCTGCCGATCACCGGGCCGCGCGCGTACACGCTGGTCCTGGCCGGCGCAGCCCTGCTGATCGCCGGCGCGGGCGCGGTCTTCATGGCCTCCCGCCGGCGCCGCTTCAACCCCTGACAGGGGCAGGCACTCGTGGGGCGGTCCCAAGCTCGTGGCTGAAGGCCTGTGCGGGTCGGCATCTGAAGATCCCACACAGGGTTGGCAACTGAGGCGCCACGCAGGATCGGCGACCCAGACACCGAGCGGGATGGCGAGCGGTTGGACGCAGCAAAGCCTCTAGCCCGCCAATCTCCCGGCACTACGGATGGCGCAAGGTGAGTGCAACGAGGCCGTCGCTGGCTCGGACTTGGACGACAGCGGCGGGGGATCGGACGTGTGCGGACGGCCGCGGCAACGGCCGTCCGCACGCAACACAGTGGACCCCGAACCGGCACGGCCGGTGGGCGCGATGCGGTCAGGCCAGCAGGACGTTCTGCAGGGGCGCGGAATCGTCGAGAAGTGCCTCGCCTCGGTCGTAGCTGTCGGCGATTGCCTGCAGCAGGAGCGCGGCCACGTTGGCGGCGGCTCTCGCCTCCTCGTCGGGTGGAAGATCACTTCCGGCGGACAGGGTCACCGCTTCTGCTGAGCCCATCGCCTCGGCCAGGGCCATGGCTACGTCGCCGCGGGCACGAGTCATCCACTCGGCGAGGGCGTCGGCGAGGTTTGCGGTCGCCTCCATCCGGTGGCTCAGGCTGTCGGGGCCACCGTTGAGATGTTCTGCGGCTCGGCGGCGGGCCTGCTCGTAGGCATCCGCGGCCTCGCCGGACCAGGCCTCTGACATCGGCAGCGCGTCGGCGAGATCGGCGTAGGCACGGACGTTGGCACGCAGCTCAGGGATCGACTCGAGAATCGCCTCGGGGTGCAGGTCGCACACCGCTCGCACGGCATCCCCGGGCAGCAGCCGGACCCGGCGTAACTCCGGCCAGACGTGGTGGCCCTCGGGCGCGCCCACCATGGAGAGCACGGTGTCGACGCGGCTCAGCAGTGGCCGAGCAGCCTCCACCAATTGATCCAGGCGGTCTGTCATCACAGCCCTCGCTGGAATCGGCGGCGGACCGCGTCGTCGGTGGTGGCGTACTGCTGGGCGTTGGAGCGCACGGCCACGGCCATCCCGCTCAGGCGTTCCGCGGCGTCGGCCGCCTCGCGGGCTCGGGCGGCGAGCACGGCTGTCCAGCCCGCATAGAGCGCACGGCCGATCCGGCCGGGGCGGCCCGGGTCATCGGCACCGAAGGCTGTCGCGCTCGGGATCAGGGCTGGGAGCTGACGGTCCATCGTGGTCAGAGTCGCCGCCACATGGTCGATCTGATCGGCGATGCGATCCATGTCAGTGCCCCTCCAACCCGCGGAACGATCCGAACACCTCACCGTGCAACTTCTCCCGCGCCCACCGAGCGGCTTCCGCCGCGTTCGTCACGACGGCCCGCATCTCCCGGGCGAATTCCGCAGCGTCACGCTGGCGAAGGCCGCCGTGGATGCGGACATCCACGATCTCGCCGGCGGCGGTGACGACCACCTCGATCGACTGGTCCGGCGAGTGCACCGACACGGAGTGCGCAGCGACAGCCTTGTCGAACTCGGCCCGTAAGTTTTCGATGTGCCGATATCGATCGATCGCCTCGTCGATCCACACCTCGTCGATCTCACGGGCCATTCGAGGCTCCTCACCGCGCGTCATGTCGCCGTCGCGTTCCGGGATCAGACCGTACCGGTTGCCGTGACGCTCCCGCTACGCCGGCAAGTCCCTTGTGGATAACCCTCCGACCGGTCGCTGAGTGTCGCCATAGACGCTTGCAATGGTGACTGGAAGTAACATTGCTGGAGCTCGGGAAGGTCTTCAACATCGACCGACGGGCCAGCGTGGGCGGGCCGGCTCGGGCGGGCCGACTCGGGCCGGCCGGCTCGGGCGGGCCGGCTCGGGCCGGCCGGCTTGGGCGGGCCGACTCGGGCGGGCCGACTTGGCGGCGGAGCTGATCAGTAGATCGGCGTGGGGGCGAGGGCGGTTGAGGAGGGTCCGGCCGCAGTGTGTGGCTCGTCGCACAGATCAACTCATCCGGTAGAGACAACCGGTCCCGTTTCTGTCGGGGGCGGGCAATACCATCGTCGGGTGAGTCGGCATGACGTCTTCTCGGAATTGGTCGGCCAGGATGAGCCGGTCGAGACCCTGCGCCGGGCCGCGAGCGCGGCTGCCCGGATCGTTTCCGGTGAGCCCGGTGGCGGCGGGATGACCCATGCGTGGATTTTCACGGGGCCACCCGGGTCGGGCCGTTCGCTGGCGGCCCGGTCGTTCGCGGCCGCCCTGGAGTGTGAGCGTGACGGCACCGGCTGCGGTGAGTGCCACGGCTGCCACACCGCGCTCGGCCGGACGCATGCCGACGTGCGCTTCGTGGTGCCCGAGGGGCTTTCCATCGGGGTCAACGAGATGCGGGCATTGGTCCTGCGAGCGGCTACGGCACCGTCGGGCGGACGGTGGCAGGTCGTGGTGATCGAGGATGCCGACCGGCTCACCGAGGCGGCCGGCAACGCCCTCCTCAAGGCGATCGAGGAGCCACCTCCGCGGACGGTCTTCCTTCTCTGCACGCCGTCCACCCATCCGGACGACATCTCGGTCACCATTCGCTCCCGCTGCCGTGTGGTGGCCCTGCGGCAGCCTCCCGCCGACGCGGTGGCTGAGGTGCTCGCCAGCCGGGACGGCGTGGCGCCGGACGTCGCCACCTGGGCGGCGGCGGCTTCACAGGGGCACGTCGGCCGGGCGAGGTTGCTGGCGGCTGATCCGGAGGCTCGTTCCCGGCGGGAGGCAGTGCTGTCGGTGCCGCGTCGCCTGACCGGGATCGGCGCCTGTTTCGACGCCGCCGCCGCCCTGATCGAGGCCGCCGAAGCGGAGGCCGCCGCCACGGTGGCGGAGAGTGACGCTTCCGAGCGGTCCGCGTTGGAGCAGGCGCTGGGTGCGGGCGGCACCGGTCGCGGGGCCGCCGGAGCCATGCGGGGTGCCGCCGGGCAGATCAAAGATCTGGAGAAGCGCCAGAGGTCCCGCGCCACACGAGCCCAGCGGGACGCACTGGACCGCGCGCTGGTGGATCTCGCCGGCTTCTACCGCGACGTGCTGATCACCAACCTCCGGGCACCCGTTGCGGTCGTGCACGGCGACACGGCGTCCCAGTCCGAGGCGGCGGCTCAGAAGTGGTCGCCGGAGAGCACGCTCCGGCGGCTGGAGGCGATCGTTGCCTGCCGCGACGCCATCGAGCAGAACGTCAAACCGAGGATCGCGGTCGAGGCCATGATGGTCAACCTTTGGCGCGGTTGACCTGGTGGTGGGTAGGTAAGCCGCACGACCGCGCAGGCACGCCGGAGATAACTGCGCAAGCAAGCCGCGGGCTGAGCACGGCCACGCAAGCAAGCGCGGGCTGGGCACGGCCACGCAAGCAAGCCGCGGCCGAGTAGCACGGCCGGGCAGGCAGACCGCGAGCCGGGCACGGCTAACGCAAGCACGCCGGACACGGCCACGCATGCACACCGCGGGCCGGACACGGCTACGCAGGCAGGCCGCGAGCTGGGCACGGCCACGTGAGCACGCTGGGCACGGCTGCGGGAGCAGGGGTTGCGGAATGGCCGGCGACTACGTCCGCGCATCAGTCGGACAGGACAGGCCAGAACTGGAAGAAGTCGGCGGGCGCCCGCCGTCCGAGATCGTGCCTGTGGCGACGGTGAGCGCCTGCGTCGCGCTTGCGCCGGCGGTGAGGGCAGCCGGTGAGTGAACGATGCGGGTGCACCGGATGGGTGACTCGGCGCGCGCAGGGCGGCGCGCCGGCTGGGAAGGCGGGGTGAGTCGGCGCCCGCAGGGCGGCGCGCCGGCTGGGAAGGCGGGGTGAGCACCGGGGCCGTGTCGGCGGACGGTGCCGACACGGCCTCGGTGCGGCCCTCTCCCGACAGCGACTCCGCACCCTGGAGTCGCCGGCCGGACGGACCTCGCGCGCCGGGAAACCACGCCGCGCGGTCTGATGATGCGGCACCCGAGCAACCGCTGACCAGACCAACCCGACGACGACGCATCTGCGAAACTTCCGCCCGACAGGCACGACGGTATGCATAGAGCATGGTCCGCGTCAACCACGTGTCATCGATAATCATCAGAGCGAACATCGGTCCGGCCAGCGCACCAGCAGACCTTGACGCCGTTGAGCGGGCAGTTCTAGGTTACGAAAGCTCCACCGTCCGGTTTCCGAAAGTTTCGGAGCACTCCATGTCGACTCGTCGTGAAATCCTTGCTCTCGCCTCCGGCGCCGCGCTGGCGACGGCGGCCGCGCCGGCGCCCGGGTTCGCCCACGACGGCCACGGTGACGACTGGGTCGCCACCTGGGCGGCCGTGCCGACGACCATCCCGCCGGGCCCGCCGCAGACGCTGGCCGATCAGACAGTGCGGCACGTGGTGCACACCAGCGTCGGCGGCGATCAGGTGCGGATTCGGCTGAGCAACGAGTTCGGCGCGACCCCGCTACGGATCGGCGAGGTGCACGTCGCGGTCCGGGAGGGTGCCGGAGCTGACGCGGTGGTCGGCACTGATCGGCGGGTGACGTTCGGCGGGCGCACGGCGGTGACCGTGCCGGCCGGGGCGCCGCTGGTCAGCGACCCGGGCCGGTTGGCGATCAGGGGCGGGACCGACCTGGTCGTCAGCATCTACCTGCCGGAGTCCACACCCGTCACCACCCTGGCGGCCTTCGCTTTTCAGGACAACGTGGTCGCGGCCGGCAACGTCACCGCGGCCCGCACGGTCACCCCGGTCCGGACCGTGGGGCAGGTGTTCTTCCTCGCCGGGGTGAGTGTGCGCACCCGCGGCTCGGCAATTGTCACCCTCGGTGACTCGATCACGAACGGGGCGAACACCGAGCAGAACGCCAACCACCGCTGGCCCGATCTTCTCGCCGCCCGGCTGCGCGCGGCCCGGCTGCCGCGCGGTGTGGCGAATGTCGGCGTCTCCGGGAACCGGCTGCTGCACGACCCGAATCCGCCGGCCGGGAGCCAGGCCGAGACGTTCGCGGCGTACTTCGGGCATAGCGCCTTGCGCCGCTTCGACCGTGACGTGGTTGCTCAGCCCGGCGCGGCGTACCTCGTGGTTTTGATCGGGGTAAACGATCTGGGACATCCTGGCACCGTCGCGCCGCCCAGCGAGGTCGTGTCGGCCGAGGATTTGATCGGGGGGCACCGTCAGCTGATCGCCCGGGCACATCAGGCCGGGCTGCGGGCCTTCGGCGCGACGGTCCTGCCGTTCAAGGACGACACGCTGGGCTTCTACACCCCGGAGAACGAGCGGAAACGGGCGGCGCTCAACCGGTGGATCCGGACGTCCGGCGAGTATGACGGGGTGATCGATTTCGACCGGGCCGTCCGTGACCCGGCCGATCCGCTGCGCCTGGCCGCCGCCTATGACAGCGGCGACCACCTGCACCCGAACGACGCCGGCATGGCCGCGATGGCGGCCGCCGTCCCACTCCAACTGTTCCGGCACTGACAACGACGGCCGGACAACGACGGCCGGACAACGACGGCCGGACAGCAACGACCGGACAGCAACGGCGCCGACAAAGACAATGCGGCTACGACCGCCGGCGGGCCTCTTCGTCCTCGACGCCGAAGACTTCGGCCATCTCCTCAAGCGGAGGCGGCGGCTCCTGCGGCGCGTCAGCAGGGACCGGATGTGCCGCATCCGACGCGCTGAGCAGCCCGGCGAGCCGCTCGGTCACCGCCGCGGCGATCTCCTCGACCGGCCGCGCCGCGTCCAGCACCAGATAGCGCTTGGGGTCGGCAGCGGCGAGGTCGAGGAACGCGTAGCGGACCCGCTCGTGGAAGGTGCGGGATTCGCTCTCCAGCCGGTCGGTGCCCTCACCGCGGGAGTCGACCCGGGTCAGGCCCACGTTCGGGTCCACGTCGAGCAGCACCACCAGGTCGGGCTTGAGACCGCCGGTGGCCCAGGCGGAGAGCCAGGAGACCTCCTGGACCGGCAGGGTGCGCCCGGCACCCTGGTACGCGAGCGACGAGTCCACATACCGATCGCTGATGACCACGGCGCCCCGGGCGAGGGCGGGCCGGACCACGGTCGCCACGTGGTGGGCGCGGTCGGCCGCGTACAGCAGGGCCTCGGCGCGCGGTGACGGTGCGTCGCCCTTGTCGAGCACCAGGCCGCGGATGCGGGAGCCGACCGGGGTCGCGCCGGGTTCCCGGGTGACCACCACGTCGCGGCCTTCCGCCTGCAGCGCCTCGGCGAGCCGGGTGACCTGGGTCGACTTGCCGGCGCCTTCGCCGCCTTCGAAGACCACGAAGACCCCGGACCGGGCGAAGGACTCGGCCGGCGAGAGCGGACGGCCGCGCAGCGAGCCCCACAGGTCGGCCAGCACCGGTACGCCACGCTTGTCGTCCATCTGCCGGAACGAGCCGATGCCGACCCAGATCCCGACCGCGCCCGCCACCAGCAGCAGCACGCGGGTGGACGACACGTCGAAGCCGACCGGCCCGAGTTCGACCCGCCGGGAGCTGCCGAGCCCGACCAGGAAGCCGGAGAGCGTGATGGCCAGCAGCAGCACCATCCGCACGCCGATCTGCACGACGGCGAAGACCCGCCCACGGAGCTCGTCGGCGATCTCCCCGTAGAGCAGGGTGGTGCCGGCCAGGAACGCCATGCCGGCGCCGGCACCGACCAGCAGAGCGCCGACCAGCGCCATGGAGAGGTGGAAGGCGAAGCCGAGGAACATCACCGAGCCGCTGGCGAGCACGATGCTCATGCCGAACCAGCGGCGCCGGGAAAGGTCTTTCACGATCATCGGGCCGAGCCCGATGCCGAACGCCAGGCCCATGAAGATGACGCCGAAGAGCAGCGCGAAGGCCGCCTCACCGGCGCCCAGCGAGATCGCGAAGGTACGGGCCGCGCCGATCACCACGCCGCCGGCGGCGAACGCGCCGAAGATGCCGAGGACCAGCCCGCGTACGAGCGGCGTGCGCCCGATGTACTTCCAGCCCTCCGTGAACTGGCTGGACATGCTCTGTTCGGCGGCCTTGACCCGTTCCGGGCTCTTCTGGCTGATCTCCTTGATCCCGAAGAAGACCACCAGCGCGGTGGCGAGCCGGGCGAGCGCGTTGATGTAGAGCGCCAGCTGGACCGGCTGCGCCCAGTCGGGCAGCGCCACCCCGGACTGCTGGACACCCGCGGTGAGGGCGGAGAGCGCGAGGGCGGCGAGGATCGGCGTGATCCCGTACGTCGTGACCAGCGTCAGCTGGTTGGAGATCTCGATCCGGCTCTTCGGGATGAGGTTCGGGACCGCGGCCTCCTTGGCCGGGATCCAGATCAGCGTGATCGTCTCGCCGAGGAAGGTGGCGATGGTGGCCCAGGCCACGGTCAGCGCGGGCGAGCCGCCGAGCAGCGGCACCAGCGGGATCGAGCCGTAGATCACGAAACGGAGCAGGTCGGTGATGACCATCGTGTAGCGCCGGTCGAACCGGTCGGCGAACACTCCGGCGATCGGGCCGAGCAGCAGCGCGGGCAGCAGTCGTACGGCGATGGTGCCGCCGAACGCCGCACCCTGGGCGGCCGGGTTCTCGAACTGCGCGGAGGCGAACAGCGCGGTGGCCAGCAGACCGATCCAGTCGCCGAAGGAGGCGGCGGCGAGCACCAGCCAGAGCCGCCGGAAGCCCCGCAGGCGCAGGACGGACCGGAGCGCCGCCGCTCCGGAAAGGTCGACGGGCCCCGGGTTCTGTTGCTTGTCCGTGCTGATGGCCCTTACCTCCCGTGGTCACTGCTCGGAGCACTGTAACCGGCCGCCGCAGCTCACCGTGGGTCCCCACGTACGGGTTGACTAGAGATGAATGTCTTTCGCATTGACCGTAGTGCGGGTTACCGTGCTCGCGTGCTCACTGACCGCACTGCCCTGCGCCAGCGGCTCGACAAGGCCACCGACCACCTGGAGACCCCGGTCGCCGCGGTGGACCTGGCCGCTTTCGACGACAACGCCGATCAGCTGACCGCCCGTGCCGCCGGCAAGCCGATCCGGGTCGCCAGCAAGTCGGTGCGCTGCCGCACACTGCTGGAGCGAGTCCTGGCCCGTCCCGGCTGGCGCGGCGTCATGGCGTACACGCTGCCGGAGGCCATCTGGCTGGTCCGCTCCGGTGTGACCGATGACGTGCTGGTCGCGTACCCCACCGCCGACCGCACCGCATTGCGCGAGCTGGCCTCGGACGCCGCGTTGGCGGCGGCGATCACGATCATGGTCGACCATCCGGCCCAGCCGAATCTGGTCGACCAGGTCGTGCCGCCCGACGACCGGCCGGACATCCGGCTCTGCCTCGACTTCGACGCCTCCTGGCGGCCGGCCGGGCCGCTGCACGTCGGCGTGCGCCGCTCGCCGGTGCACTCGGCCGCGCAGGCCGGCGCCCTGGCCCGGATGCTCTCCGCCCGCCCCGGGTTCCGGCTGGCCGGAATGATGTCCTACGAGGCGCACATCGCCGGCGTCGGGGACGATCCCCCCGGCCAGGCGCTGCGCGCCCGGCTGATCCGGCTGATGCAGAGCCGCGCCCTCCCGGAGCTGCTGGAGCGCCGGGCGGCCGCGGTCCGGGCCGTCCGCGAACATGTCGACCTGGAGTTCGTCAACGGCGGCGGCACCGGCAGCGTGGCCGCCACCAGCGCCGACCCGTCCGTCACCGAGGTGACCGCCGGCTCCGGCCTGTACGGCCCGGCGCTGTTCGACTCCTACCGCAGCTGGCGCCCGACCCCGGCCGCGTTCTTCGCGCTCTCGGTCGTCCGCCGCCCGGGGCCGCGGATCGCCACGGTGCTCGGCGGCGGCTGGATCGCCTCCGGCGCCGCCGAGAAGTCCCGGCTGCCCGCGCCCTACCTGCCGGAAGGACTCGAGTTCAAGGCCGACGAGGGCGCCGGCGAGGTGCAGACGCCGCTGCTCGGCGCGGCCGCCGAGCAGTTGCGCCCCGGCGACCGGGTCTGGTTCCGGCACGCCAAGGCCGGCGAGCTGTGTGAGCACGTCAACGAGCTGCAGCTGATCGACGGCGAGACAGCGACGCCGGCCCCCACCTACCGCGGAGAAGGTCGTGCCTTCCTGGGGTGAGCCTTCAGGCGTCGACGTGCCGGTGCAGGTACTCCCGGATCAGCGCCTTCGCCTCGGTCAGCACCGCCTCGTCACCGCCGGGGTCCCGGCGGAACGCCAGCTTGATCAGCGCGTCGGCCGCCTCGACCGAGATCTGCAGCGCGAACCGAAGCCGGACCCGGTCGATCAGCTGGAACTGCTCGACCAGCAGCTCGGCCAGGCGCTCGGCGATGACCGCGTTGTTGTCCCGGTCGGAGTCGAGCAGGTGCAGATCGACCACGTCACCGAAGTGCAGCGTGCGGAAACCCGGGACGCTGCGGTGCATGTGGATGTACGCGTCGATCGCCGCGTCCACCGCGTCCCACCAGTGGGTGAACGTCTCGCTGGCGAACCGGTCGGACAGGCTCTGCAGGTACGCGTCCATGTTGCGCAGTGCGAGGGCCTGGACGATGGCCCGCTTGTCCGGGAAGAACTGGTAGACCGAGCCGATGGCGACCTCGGCCCGTTCCGCCAGCAGGGTGGTGGTCAGGCCCTCATAGCCGACCTCGTCCACCAGCTCGGCGCAGGCGTCGAGCATGCGCTGGACCCGGGCAACGCTTCTGCCCTGCACCGGAACGCGCCTCAGCGGTCCGGTGCTGACGGTTGGTGTCGACACGCGTCGCCACTCCCTCTCAGCAGTGAGATTCACCCACGACGACGAAGGTCGTGAATAAATCTCAGTGATAAATCGAACGTTACTCGGATCAACGAGCGAGGCGCATCGACGGGACGCCAGGTGCTGGTGTCCGCTCGGACGGAGGACAAGGCCGTAATGACTACACCCGTTAACTCGCGTCGCTGGACCAACTGGGGGGGTAATCAGGAGTCCGTGGCGGAGGTGTTGACCCCCGCCACCGTCGACGAGGTGACCGCCCAAGTGAACCACGCCACCGAAACCGGGCGGCGTATCAAGGTGGTCGGCAGCGGGCACTCGTTCACCGCGATCGCCGTCGCTGACGACCAGCGGATGCTGCTGCACCGGCTGAACGGGCTGGTCGCGATCGACGGGCCGCTGGTGACGGTGCAGGCCGGCATGCTGCTGTCCACTCTCAACACGCTGCTCGCCGAGCACGGGCTGGCCATGCCGAACCTGGGCGACATCGACGCGCAGACCGTCTCCGGCGCCATCTCCACCGGCACGCACGGCACCGGCGCCGGCCACTCCACCCTGGCGTCCTGCGTCGAGGCGGTGACCCTGGTGACGGCCGGCGGCAAGGTGGAGCGCTTCACCTCCGACGCGCCGGAGTTCCCGGCCGTCCGGCTCGGCCTGGGCGCGCTGGGCATCCTCGTCGACGTGACGTTGCGCTGCGTGCCGACGTTCACCCTGCTCGCCGACGAGCGGCCGATGTCGCTGCCGGACGTGCTGGCCGGGGTGGGCGAGTGGAACGAGGAGTTCGACCACGTCGAGTTCTTCTGGTACCCGTACACCGACCGGACGTCGCTCAAGCGCAACCGGCGGGTGGCGGCCGACGATCGGCCGCTGTCGCGGTTCCGCGGCTGGCTCGACGACGAGCTGCTGTCCAACACGGTCTGGCACGGTGTCTGCAAGCTTGGCCAGCGGGTCCCGGCCAGCGTTCCGGCGCTCAGCGCCATGGCGGCCCGCGCGCTGAGCGCGCGGACCTACACCGGTCGTTCCGACCGGGTCTTCTGCTCACCCAGGCGGGTCCGGTTCACCGAGATGGAGTACGAGATCCCGCGCGCCGCCCTGCCCGAGGTCCTGCACGCACTGAACCGGATTCTCGAACAGCTGCCGTTCAAGGTGCAGTTCCCGGTCGAGGTCCGCTTCACCGGCCCGGACGACGTGTGGCTGTCGCACGGGTACGGCCGGGACTCCGCCTACATCGCGGTGCACCAGTTCCTCGGCAGCCCCTCCGAGCCCTATTTCCGGGCCTTCGAGGACGTCTGTGCGGCGCTGGGCGGGCGCCCGCACTGGGGGAAGCTGCACTATCGGGACGCGGAGTCACTGCGGCCCGCGTACCCCCGCTTCGACGACTTCCTGGCCGTGCGCGACCGCCTGGACCCGAACCGGGTCTTCACCAACGAATACCTGGATCGGGTCCTGGGAGGCTGAGCGGCTGACTACTCGGCGGCGGTGGTGGCCTTTCGGGGCGCGGCCTTCTTGGCCGGCGCCGCCTTCTTGGCCGCGGTCGTCTTCTTGGCCGCCGCGGTCTTCTTCGCAGCCGTGGCTCGCTTCGCCGGCGCCTTCTTGGCCGGCGTCTCGCCGTCCGCCGCGGCCTTGGCCGGCGCCTTCTTCGCGGCCGTCCGCTTCTTCGGCGCCGGGCCCTTGGCCCGCTTCTCGGCGAGCATCTCGGACGCCTGCTCCAGGGTGAGCTCCTCCGGCGTCTGGTCGCGCCGCAGGGAGGCGTTGTACTCGCCGTCGGTCACATACGGCCCGAACCGGCCGTCCTTGATCACCAGCGGCTTCTCGGTGGCCGGGTCGTTGCCCATCTCGCGCAGCGGCGGCTTGGCGGCCCGGGCCTGCCGGGTCTTCGGCTGGGCCAGCAGGGCGAGCGCCTCGTCCAGCGTCACCGTGAACAGCTGCTCCTCGCTGCCCAGCGACCGGGAGTCGGTGCCGCGGGCGATGTACGGCCCGTAGCGCCCGTTGCGAGCCACGATCTCGTTGCCCTCGGGGTCCTTGCCGACCACCCGGGGCAGCGAGAGCAGCTGCAGCGCCTGCTCCAGCGTGATCGTCTGGGTCGAGTGCGTCTTGAACAGCGACGAGCTGCGCTCACCGCTCTGCACATAGGGCCCGAACCGGCCGGACTTCACCACGACCGGCTCACCGGTGGCGGGGTCGTCGCCCAGGGCCTTGTCGCCGTTGCCGTTGAGGAAGAGCTCCTCGACCTTCTCCGGCGTCAGCTCGTCGGGCGCCAGGCCCTCGGGCACCGAGGCGCGGTCCTCCGGCGACTCCTCGGTCGCGTCCGGCGACTGGCGCTGCAGGTAGGGCCCGAACCGGCCGACCCGCACCACGACCGTGCGGCCCTGCTCGTCGGTGAAGAGCGGGATCGAGTTGACCGTGCGCGCGTCGATCGCGCTCAGGTTCTCGGTGACCATCTTCTTCAGGCCGCCGGCCTTGGCGATCTCGTCGTCCGCCCCGCCGGTCTGGCTGCCGAAGTAGAAGGAGGTGAGGAAGTCCAGCTGGGTGTGGTCGCCGGAGGCGATGTCGTCGAGCTGACCCTCCATCGCGGCGGTGAAGTTGTAGTCCACCAGCCGCGGGTAGTGCCCCTCGAGCAGGCCGATCACGGCGAACGCCAGGAACGACGGGACCATCGCCTGGCCCCGCTTCTCCACGTAACCCCGGTCCTGGATGGTCCGCATGATCGACTCGTACGTGGAGGGCCGGCCGATGCCCAGCTCCTCCAGGGCCTTGACCAGCGACGCCTCGGTGTACCGGGCCGGCGGGGAGGTGTGGTGGCCCACCGCGTTCAGCTCGTCGGCCGTCAGCGGCTGGTCCTTGACCAGGTTGGGCAGGCGGCGCTCGGCGTCCTCGGCCTCGGCGTTCTCGTCGTCGGAGGATTCCACGTAGGCGCGCAGGAAGCCCGGGTCGGTGATGGTCTTGCCGGAGGCGCCGAAGTCAACCTCCTCCTGCGCGGTGGAGATGGCCCGGATCCGGATGCTGACCGAGTTGCCGACCGCGTCGGTCATCTGCGACGCGATGGTGCGGCGCCAGATCAGCTCGTAGAGCTTGAACTCGTCGGTGTTCAGCTCCTTGGCGACCTCACCCGGGGTGCGGAAGTTGTCCCCGGCCGGCCGGATCGCCTCGTGCGCCTCCTGCGCGTTCTTCGCCTTGGTGGTGTAGCGGCGCGGCTGCGGCGGCACGTTGGCCGGACCGTAGAGGTCGGCGATCTGCCGGCGGGCAGCCGCGATGGCCGTCTCGGAGAGGTTCACCGAGTCGGTACGCATATAGGTGATGTAACCGTTCTCGTACAGCTTCTGCGCGGTACGCATCGTCTGCGACGAGGAGAAGCGCAGCTTGCGGGCCGCTTCCTGCTGCAGCGTCGAGGTGATGAACGGCGCGTACGGCCGGCGCCGGTACGGCTTCTCCTCGACCCGGGTGACGGTGAACGGGCGGCCCTCCAGCCGGGCGGCCAGGCCCCGGGCGCCGCTCTCGTCCAGGTGCACCACGGTCGAGCCGGCCTTCACCTGACCGGTGGTCGGCTCGAAGTCCTTACCGGTGGCGACGCGGTCGCCGCCCAGCGCGATCAGGGTGGCCTGGAAGGCACGCGGGCCCTCGACCTTCCCCTGCACGGCGAGCGTGGCCAGGATGTCCCAGTACTCCGCGGAGCGGAACGCCATCCGCTGACGCTCCCGCTCGACCACGATCCGGGTGGCGACGGACTGCACCCGGCCGGCCGACAGCTTCGGGCGCACCTTCTTCCACAGGACCGGGCTGACCTCGTAGCCATAGAGCCGGTCCAGGATGCGGCGGGCCTCCTGCGCGTCGACCAGGTCGCGGTCGATGTCGCGCGGGTTGGAGACGGCGGCCTGGATGGCCGGCTTGGTGATCTCGTGGAACACCATGCGCTTGACCGGCACCTTGGGCTTGATCGTCTCGATCAGGTGCCAGGCGATCGCCTCGCCCTCGCGGTCCTCATCGGTGGCGAGGAAGATCTCGTCGACCTCCCGGGCCAGTTTCCGCAGCTTGGCGATCTGCTGCTTGCGGTCGGCGGAGACCACGTAGAGGGGCTGGAAGCCGTTGTCGACGTTCACACCGAGCTTCGCCCAGGCCTCGCCCTCGTACTCGGCGGGGACGTCGGCGGCGTTGCGCGGCAGGTCACGGACATGGCCGATGGAGGCCTCGACCAGATAGTCGGGGCCCAGGTAACCGGCGATCGTCTTGGCCTTCGACGGGGACTCGACGATGACCAGACGGGTCGTCCTGGTGTCACTCGGCACGGCACTCCCAATTTCGTTGCGATCCTCGGCGCTCTCCGTCTTGCCCGGCGGAGCACAGATGTTCAACGTAACGCGCCGGACGAGCCACCATTCCCGGGGAACCCCGCAGTCGGATGGTAACGGCCCGGCCACCGCACGCGTCCGACCGCGACACCGTACACCGGGAAGACGTTGTTATGTCGGACACAATCAAGGAAGATCACGCAGCTGCGCCGCCGGGCCACACCTCCCGTGGTGCCGCAGGTGGGCGCTCCCCCACCAACTCCGCCAGCCGCCGCAGGCGCCGCCGGCCGGTGATCAGGTAGTAGCGTCCGTCATCCGACAGGCGCCCGGCCAGACCGGCCCGGACCAGCGCGGCTTCCACCGCCGGCGCGTCCTTCTCCGGGTCCAGGCCCAGCGCGTAACCGCCGGGCCGGGGCCCGCCCGCGGCGGCCACCCAGAGACGCAGCCGAGGTCCGCTGAGAAACAGCTGCGCGGCGGCCGCCGGCCAGGCACGGGCCAGACCGTTCAACCTCTGGGAGTACGCCGTACGCACCTCGAAGATCTGTGGGGGCGGTTCCCCGGTCCCCTCCTCGGGTGTGGCGAGGTCGTCATCTCGTACCCCATCGGGGTTTTGCTCGACCGGCGCCCAGGTGGCCGCCAGGCCACGCGCGACCAGCTCGCTGACCAGCACATGCACCCGCCAGGCGGCGTCGACGCACACCGTGACCCGCGCGGTGCCGCCCATCCGGCCGAGCCGGCCCGGGCCGGCGAGCAGGCCGGCGAGGTCGGCGGGTGAGGGCTCGGTGGTCTCGGCTCCGAACATCGACAGCTGGCGGCCGGCCTCCCGGCCCGCCGCACCGCGCTGCTGATGCCTCTTCGCCACCGGGACCGGAGGAGGGAGGACCTCGCGCGGTATCAGCGGCCAGCCGGTCTCGGTCATCTCACTGGCACTCGGGCAACGAGTCGAAGGCCTGTCTCAGCTCGACCGAGTCCAGCTTCGTGGTGTCCAGGCTGCTCTTCTCGTATTCCTCGGTGAGGCGCTCGACGACCTTGCCGACCTCGTCGTAGAAGGTTTTCGCCGGGCTGATGGCCAGGGCCTCGATGCCGCTGCGGGCATGCCCGTAGGCGTCCCGGATGCCGGCCAGCGAGCCGAGGAAGCCGTCGGCGATCGCGTCGCCGTTGGTGACGTCGGGCACGCCGGCCCGCTCGACACCGACCCGGGCCTCCTCGCTCGCCGTCGCCGCACCGTCGAAGAGCCGGGCCAGATTCTCTTTCGCCTGGCCGGGCGTGGTCTTCGTGGTCATCTGCTGCTGGGTGCGGCTGGTGAGCGAATCGATCTCGCTGCGCCATGGGCTCAGCGCGGTGCACACGAGCGCCGCCCAGGCCTGCGGGCCGGGCTGGGCGGAACAGGCGCTCAGGGGCGTGGCGAGCACGAGGACGAGAGCCAGGGAGATCGGTCGGACCGCGCGCATGGGAAGCAGCGTACGACTCCGGTCCGACACTCCACACGCCTCGATCGAGTCAAAGCGGGAGGGCACCCGAATTTCCGGGTGCCCTCCCATCCAGCTCGGACCGTTTCGTCAGCTGACGTTGTCCTTGATCCGGGACGCCTCGGCCTCGCGGGCGTCCTGCGCCGCCTTGGCCGTGTCGGCCGCACCGGCGGCGCTGGCCGCGGCGGGGTCGTCGCCCATCGAGATCGGCTTGCGCTTGCTCCAGATCACCGCGGCGCTGACGATCGCGACCGCGAGGACCGCGACACCGACCCGGGCGCCGACGCTGGCGTCCGTGCCGTAGGTCAGGGTCACGACGGCCGGCGCGATCAGCAGCGAGACCAGGTTCATCACCTTGAGCAGCGGGTTGATCGCCGGGCCGGCGGTGTCCTTGAACGGGTCACCGACGGTGTCGCCGATGACCGTGGCGGCGTGCGCCTCGGAGCCCTTGCCACCGAAGGAGCCGTCCTCCACCAGCTTCTTCGCGTTGTCCCACGCGCCGCCGGAGTTGGACAGGAAGACCGCCATCAGGGTGCCGGTGCCGATCGCACCGGCCAGGTACGCCGCGAGCGCGCCCGGGCCCAGCCCGAAGCCCACCGCGATCGGCGCCATGATCGCCAGCAGACCGGGGGTGAGCAGCTCACGCTGCGCGTCCCGGGTGCAGATGTCGACGACCCGGCCGTACTCGGGACGCTGGGTGCCGTCCATGATGCCGGGGAAGTCGCGGAACTGGCGCCGGACCTCCATCACCACGGCGCCCGCCGACCGGGAGACCGCGTTGATCGCCAGGCCGGAGAAGAGGAACACCACGGCCGCACCGATCAGCAGGCCGACCAGGGCGCGCGGGTTCGAGATGTTGAGCTGGGCCAGGATCTCGGCCCCGACGTCGGTCACCCCGGCGTCGAGCATCGAGCTGGCCAGGCTGTTGGTGTACGAGCCGAACAGCGCCGTCGCCGCGAGGACCGCGGTGGCGATCGCGATGCCCTTGGTGATCGCCTTCGTGGTGTTGCCGACGGCGTCGAGCTCGGTGAGGATCTGCGCCCCGCGCTCGTCGATGTCGCCGGACATCTCGGCGATGCCCTGCGCGTTGTCCGAGATCGGGCCGAAGGTGTCCATCGCCACGATGACCCCGACCGTGGTCAGCAGGCCGGTACCGGCCAGCGCGACCGCGAACAGCGACAGGGTGAGCGAGGAGCCGCCGAGCAGGAAGGCGCCGAAGACGCCGGCGCCGAGCAGCAGCGCCGAGTAGACCGCCGATTCCAGGCCGACGCTGATGCCGGCCAGGATCACCGTGGCCGGACCGGTCTGCGACGACTTGCCGATGTCCTGCACCGGGCGCCGGTTGGTCTCGGTGAAGTAGCCGGTCAGCGCCTGGATGGCGGCGGCCAGCACGATGCCGATCACGACCGCGCCGATCGCCACCAGCTGCGGGTTCCGGTCGCTGGCCAGGATGTCCTCGGCGATGCCGGTGTCGCCGAAGCCGGCGAAGGTGTCCGGCAGGTAGAGGAAGCTGACCGCGGCGACGGCGATCGCGGCGAGCGCGGCCGAGATGTAGAAGGCCCGGTTGATCGCGGTCAGGCCGTTACGGTCGCTGGCCCGCAGCCGGGTGATGAAGACACCGACGATCGCGATGACCACACCGATCGTGGAGACGATCAGCGGGAAGATCAGGCCGTCCTGGCCGAACGCCGCCGAGCCCAGGATCAGCGCGGCGACCAGGGTGACCGCGTACGACTCGAAGAGGTCGGCCGCCATGCCGGCACAGTCACCGACGTTGTCGCCCACGTTGTCCGCGATGGTGGCGGCGTTGCGCGGGTCGTCCTCGGGGATGCCCTGCTCCACCTTGCCGACCAGGTCGGCGCCGACGTCCGCGGCCTTGGTGAAGATGCCGCCGCCGACCCGCATGAACATGGCGAGCAGCGCGGCGCCGAAGCCGAAGCCCTCCAGCACGGTCGGCGCGTCGCTCCGGAAGATCAAGACGACCAGTGCGCCACCGAACAGGCCCAGGCCGACGGTGAGGAAGCCGACCACGCCACCGGTACGGAAGGCGATGCCCATCGCCTTCTCCCGGCCGCCGGGCTCGCCGGCCGCCGCGGCCACCCGCAGGTTGGCGCGGGTCGCCAGCGCCATCCCGGCGCCGCCGATGAACGAGCTGAAGATCGCGCCGACGATGAAGAAGAGCGACCGGCCGATCTTCACCCAGGTCTCGTTATCGGTCTCGTGCACCGGCAACAGGAACAGCAGGACGACCGCGATCACGACGAAGATCGCCAAGGTCCTGAACTGGCGGATCAGGTAGGCCGAGGCGCCCTCCTGCACGGCGCCGGCGATCTCCTGCATCTTCGGTGTGCCACGCGCGGTACGCAGCACGGATTGGACGAACATCGCGGCGAAGCCGAGCGCCACCAGGGCGAATGCCAGCGCGACGATGACGAATGTGACGTTTTCTCCGCTGAGGGACACTCCACCGCCCTCGGCGGCGAGGTTTATCGAGGTCCCGGACATCAATGTCCTCCTGTACACCGAACGCACCCGGAAGACGGACGAGACCCTCCGGGCGCCTCCCCGGGGAGCCGGGGAATGACCGACCAGACCCGCGGGCGCGGGACCAGCAGTAGCTGACAACTCGCGTACTGTATAGGTCCCACGTGGCGATCGTCACACGTGCCACCGGCCGTGTCGCGGTGATGTTCACCGCTGTGTTAGCGACATGGCGAGCGGGTATAGGGCGCGGTTGATCTCCCGCCGCAGGTCGGCGGGCATGCCAGGTCCAGTTTGGTGGTATCTCAGTGGATCTACGCCGGATTCACGGCGGATTCCCGCTTAAGGGGAAATCGCCGCCCTCAGCGGCGGCTGACCGGCCAGATCATCCGGACCTCGGTGCCCGGGCCGTCCTCCACCGGGCGCACCTGAAGGTCGTCGACAAAACCGGCGAGCAGCGCGAAACCGACACCGGTGGTGAGCGCCTCGTCGGTCAGTGACTCGTCGGCGAGTTCGTCCGGCGGCAGTTTCGCCAGGCCCACACTCGCCTCGATCGGGGCATGGTCGATGACCCGGACGGTGTACGAGTCCGAGTCGGACATCTCCACGGTGACCAGGTCGGCGAGGCCGTACTGGCGGTGCAGGGCGACCGCGCGGGTGCATGCCTCGCCGATCGCCAGCCGCACCTCGTCGAGCAACTCCTCGGCGACCCCCGCACGTCGGGCAACCGCGACACCGACGAGCCGGGCGGTGCGCACGTGCACCGGCGCCGGCGAGAAGGAGAGCCGAACAGTCGCCATCACGAAGCGGGACCGCTGCCGTCGCGTTCGGTGGCCGCCTCAACCGTCGGGAAGATCGGGAAAACCTGGTCCAGCGCGGTGATCCGGAAAATCTTGAGCAGCGGCTCCTTGGCGCAGACGAGACCGAAGGTCCCCTGCGCGGTGCGCAGCCGCTTCAGCGCGCCGACGAGCACGCCGAGCCCGGTCGAGTCGAGGAACTCGACCCGCTCCAGATCGACGACGACGTCACGGGCACCCGCGTCCACCAGCTCGATGAGACGCTCGCGCAGCCGGGGGGCGGTGTAGACATCCACCTCTCCACCGACCTCGAGCACGGTGTGCTCGGCGACGGTCCGGGTCGCCAGCGACAGCTCCATCGGTCCTCCTCCCTGATCTCCCCCCGCGAAATCTAACCACCGACGGGTACCGCGCGACGCGTGGCACCCACCGTCCTACCCGTTTGAGGTTCGGGGCATACCGGTGTCACAGTGCAATGCGTGACGTTCACCGCCATCGGTCCTGCTGAGCTGCTTCATCGGCTGCAGGCCCGCGGATCCGCGGCGGCGGTGTCCCCGATCACACACATCGAGCGGATGCCCGCCAGGGCCGGGCGTGCGGCGCCGTGGCCCACGTGGACCGACCCCGCCGTGCGCGACGCCTTCATCGCACAGGGGATCGCCGCGCCGTGGGAGCATCAAGCGGCGGCCGCCACCCTCGCCTGGGAGGGCACGCACGTCGTGCTGGCCACCGGCACCGCATCGGGAAAATCCCTCGCGTACCAGCTGCCCGCGCTCAATGCGCTCGCCAGGGACCCTAAGGCGACAGTGCTGTATCTGTCACCCACCAAGGCACTCGCGGCGGATCAGTTGCGGGGAATTGTCCGGCTTGGGGTGGACAGGGTACGGCCTGCGACGTACGACGGGGACACCCCGCGCGAGGAACGCGAGTGGGTCCGGCAGCATGCGCGGTTCATCCTGACCAACCCCGACATGCTGCATCACTCGATGCTGCCCGGGCACGCTCGCTGGGGGGTCTTTCTCCGCAGGCTGTCGTACGTGGTGGTGGACGAGTGCCACACCTATCGCGGGGTGTTCGGCTCCCATGTGGCGCACGTCCTGCGACGGCTGCGCCGGGCCGCGGCCCGGTACGGCAGCTCGCCCACCTTCGTGCTGGCCTCGGCCACCTCGGGCGATCCGGCGGGGACGGCGTCCCGCCTGGTCGGTCTACCGGTGACGGCGGTGACCGAGGACGCCTCGCCTCGGGGAGCGGTGACGTTCGCGCTGTGGGAGCCGCCCCTCCTGCCGGCGTCGACGTTGTCCCTGCCGTCAGCGTCGACCCTGCCCTCAGCGTCGTCCTTGCCGCCGACGCCGTCCCTGCCGTCAGCGTCGGCCCTGCCGTCGGCGTTGTCCCTGCCCAAGCAGCCCAGCCGGGCTGACGCCGCACCCGTCGCTGCGGACCTGGCCGGCTCTGATCCCGCCGTCGCTTCAGCTGACTCGGATCCTGCCGCCTTCGGGGATTTCGTGGATGTCGAGCTGCCGCCGATCCGGCGGTCGGCGCTGCGGGAGACCGCCGATCTGCTCGCCGACGCGGTGGCGGCCGGCACCCGGACCCTCGCTTTCGTCCGGTCCCGGCGGGGCGCCGAGGTCGTCGCCACGATGACCCGGCGCGCCCTGGACGAGGCGGTGCCCGGGCTCGGCGAGCGGGTGGCCGCCTACCGGGCCGGCTACCTGCGGGAGGACCGCCGGGCGATCGAACGTGCCCTGCTCTCCGGCGAACTACTCGCCCTGGCCTCCACCAACGCTCTCGAACTCGGCGTCGACCTGGTCGGCCTGGACGCCGTCCTGATCTGCGGTTATCCGGGCACCAGGGCCTCGCTCTGGCAGCAGGCGGGCCGCGCCGGGCGAGCCGGCGGCGAGGCGCTGGCCGTGCTGATCGCCCGGGACGATCCGCTGGACACCTACCTGGTGCATCATCCCGAAGCGGTCTTCGGCCGCCCGGTCGAGGCGACCGTGCTGGACCCCTCGAACCCGTATGTCCTCGGCCCGCAACTCTGCTGCGCCGCCTCGGAGGCCCCGCTCACCCAGGCTGATCTCGACCTGTTCGGCGGCCCGGAGGCGGCCGCCGCCGTCCGGGCGCTGACCGAGGAGGGCGCGCTGCGCCGCCGGCCGTCCGGCTGGTACTGGACGCATCGCGGCCGTCCCGAGGTGGACCTGCGCGGCACCGGCGGCAGCCCGGTCGCGGTCGTCGAGTCCTCCACCGGCCGGCTGCTCGGCACGGTCGACCCCGGCTCGTCGCACGTCATGCTGCACGCCGGTGCGGTCTACCTGCATCAGGGCGTCTCCTACGTGGTCGACGAACTGGACCTGGAGGACGGCGTCGCGCTGGTCCACCAGGAGGAGCCGGACTGGTCCACCCACGCCCGCGATGTGACAAACCTCTCAGTGGTCAGCGTCAGCTCGTACGTGGACGCCGGACCGGTCGGGCTCTTCTTCGGCGAGGTGGACGTCACCAACCAGGTCGTCTCCTATCAGCGGCGGCGGATCAGCACCGGCGAGGTCATCGACACCCGGCCGCTGGATCTGCCGGTCCGCGAGCTGCGGACCATGGCCGTCTGGTTCACCGTCTCGCCGGACGCCCTGGTCGCCGCCGGAGTGGAGCCCGCCGATTTCCCCGGCGCCCTGCATGCCGCCGAGCACGCCGGCATCGGTCTGCTGCCGCTGATCGCCACCTGCGACCGGTGGGACATCGGCGGCCTGTCCACGGCCAACCACGCGGACACCGAGGCCCCCACGGTCTTCGTCTACGACGGGCACCCCGGCGGCGCCGGTTTCGCCGAGCGCGCCTACAACACCGCCGCCGAGTGGCTGACCGCCACCCGCGAAGCGATCGCCGCGTGCGTGTGCGAGGCCGGGTGCCCGTCCTGCGTGCAGTCCCCCAAATGCGGCAACGGCAACAACCCGCTGAACAAGGCGGACGCGGTGAAGGTCCTGGACACCGTCCTCACGGCCCTCCCGCCACAGTGACGGCGTCGGCGGAGACCGGTCCGGCCCGGGCGGCCGCCTCGGCAACGCCGGAGACGCCGGGCAGGGGGTTCACGGCGACCTCGACCCGGATCACGATCTCCAGTCCGGACACCGTGCACCTGGTCATCCGGGCGCCGTTCGCGGCCGCATATCGGGCGGCCTGGGCGCAGGCCGCGCCCTCACCCTCGATCGCCCGCTGCGCGCCCGCCAGAGCGCCCAGATCGGCGGCGTTGCGCACTTGATGCCGGGCCACCCGGGCGGATCCCACCGCCGCACCGGCCAGGCCCAGCGCCACCAGAACCAACCCCACCCCCAACACGAAGATCGAGGCCGCCCCGCGGTCGCTCCCAGCGCCACGCCTTCCGGCGGAGCCGCGAACCACCCCGCGATCGCTGCGGCCGCTCACAGCGGCACGCTTCCGGTTGAGCCGCCAACCAGCCCGTAGGCGCTGCGGGCGGTCACAGCGGCACGCTTCCGGGCCAACCAGCCCGTAGGCGCTGCGGGCGGTCACAGCGGCACCTTTCCGGTTGAGCCGCCAACCAGCCCCGGGCGCTGCGGGCGGTCACAGCGGCACGCTTTCCGGTTCGCGGGCGGCGACGGCTCTGGCCTCGACCGTGATCCCGGGGATTCGGCCGCCGAGGAACGGCACTCTGGCCGACACCACGGCCGTGACCTGCTCGCCGTTCCTGGAGACGGTGATGTCCGCGCCGTCCGGGGCCGTCGCCCGGGCCGCCGACGTGGGCTCACCGCGCGCGACCGCCAGGGCGGCTTCCCGGGCCGCGTCCAGGCACTGCGCCCGGGTCAGCACGCCCGCGACCGCCCCGACCCCGGCCAGGAACAACAGCATGAGCGCCGGCAGCCCGGCCGCGAGCTCGGCGGTGAACGCTCCCCGGTCCCGGCCGGGCCACCGGCGCCGTGTCACTTCAGCGCCCGGCCGATGATGCCGGCGAGTGCCGAGGACACGCTGCCGCTCGACACGACCTTGAGCAGCACCCCGGCGAAGGCGACCGCGGCGAGCGTGCCGACGGCGTACTCGGCGGTGCTCATCCCGGCATCGGCGGCCTCAGCCTGGAGCCGCCGGAAGTTGGCGATGAGTTTGTGCACTTTGTTCCTCCTCAGGTGGGGCGGTGCGGGAAGCCGTCGAGCCCGCACCACCGGGTTCTCACAGGACGTCGCCGAGAACGGCGACCAGCACCGGCACCAGACCGGCGAGCAGGAAGGCCGGCAGAAAGCACAGGCCGAGGGGCAGAACGATGAGGACGCCGGCCCGTTGAGCGGCGGCCTCGGCCGCGACCGAACGGTCCGAGCGCAGATCTCCGGCGAGGCGTTCCAGCGCACCGGCGAGGGCGCCGCCGGAGGCGTGCGACCGGACGGCAGCCGCGACGAGCCGCTCCGCTCCGGTCACGTCGGCGAGGTGACCCCACGCCTCGGTCGGTCCGGCGCCGAGCCGCACCGAGCGGGCCACACGCTGCAGCCGGGAGCCCAGCGGACCGCCGAGGGCGTCGGCAACCGCTCCGGCCGCCCGGTCCACCGGCGCGCCGGCACGCAGCGCGGCCGCCAGCAGGTCCGCGGCCAGAGGCAGGTCGGCCAGCGCACGCAGGCGCTCCCGCCGGACCTCAGCCGGCTCCCGGCGCCGCAGGAAGCGCTCCGCACCGATCCCCGCGGCCAGGCCCACGGCGAGGCCCCACCAGGTTCCGATGAATCCGGCGACGGCCAGGCCGGCCATCGCCGACAGCAGCAGTCGGGTACGGCGGTCGGTGGCCCGGCTCGTCGCAACGCCCGAGTCCCGGCGGACCCGCGAGAGCCGCCGCCCGGCGGGCTTCCGGCCTTGCAGAGGCACCGCGAGCAGAACAGCGGCCAGCGCCGTGCAGAAGGTGACGATGAACGCCGCCATCAGCACGCACCGCCCGACGACGCCGTTGCGCCGGCCACGCCGGGCGGTCCACCCCGCGCCGCACCACTACCACCGAGGAGCGCCGGGCGGGACCGCCGCGCAGGACCAGCAACATCCGCCGCACGGGACGGCCGCGCAGGACCAGCAACATCCGCCGCATGGGACGGCCGTGCAGGATCAGCAACATCCGCCGCACGGGACGGCTGGGCAGGACCGGCATCATCCGCCGGGTCCGAGGGCATCGCGGTGAGTGCCGCGCAGCCACCGACCTCCGCGGGGACGCCGATCAGGGCGGCAACGCAGCACTCCCGCAGCGGCACCCGCACCGGGCCGCCGCGCCGAAGCAGCTCCGCCGCCCCGCAGGTCGCGACGATCACGGCAAGGCCGGGCAGGCCGGCCGACTCGACCCGGCTCATCGGCCCAGCCCGTCAGTCAGCTGCTGTGCCCACCGCAATCCACCGCACTGCAGCGCAACCGCGACCACCGCGCATCCGGCCCCCACCGGCGTGTGCAGCAGCACCGCCAGCGGATCCGCCCCGATCGCATATCCCAGCCCGATCCCGCCCACCGGCAGCGCCGCCAGCAGAAACGCGGTCGCCTGCGCCCCGGCCGCCTGCGCCGCCGCGGCCTTGGCCGCCCGATCGGACGCACGCGCGTCGGTCTCGATCCGCTCCAGCAGGTCGGCAGCCGGCGCCCCCGTGTGCTCGGCAAGCCGCCCCACCGCGGCGGCGAGCCCGGCGATCCGCTCGTCCCCCGCCAGTTCTGGTGCGACCGGCGCAACCGCGGGCGGCACCCCCGCCCGCAGGTCGGCGACGAGCGCACAGAGCCCGTCCAGCGCCGCAGTCCGGCCGGCCGCTACCCGTTTCCGGCCGGCCCGCCGGGTCATCTCCCGGCCGGCGAGCCCGGCGTAGACGGCCGCGACCAGCGCGGCGACCGGCCCACCGAGCAGCAGCGCGGGCACCGCCGGCAGCGCCGCCATGAGCAGACCCGCCCGCACCGGTGACGTGGGCCAGGCCCCGGCCACCACGCGGCGGAGCCGGGCCATGTCGACGCCCACCCGGCCGGAGCCGGCACGGCCGGGCAGCCGGTTGCGGGCCACCGCGGACGGCCGGGCGACGAACACCGCCCCGGCCAGCAGAGAAGCCACCAACAGCCAGATCACGCCGACCGCCCGTCACCGACGGCGGCCCGGAGCACGCCCGGCACCCCGACGCCCCGCTCCGCCAGGAACCGCGCCAGCACACCCGCTGCCGGCCCCGCACCGCCCTCACGCACCCAGGCCGGTACGACCGTCGCGAGCCGCTCCTGCCCCGCCGGCATCAGCACGCTGATCGACTCCAGGACGCGGCCCCGAGCCGTACGCCGGACCTGGAGCACCACCTGCAGCGCCGCCAGCACCTGTGCGTGCAGGGCCGCTCTCGGCAGCCCGCCCAGCATGCCCAGCGCCTCCAGCCGGGCCGGCACGTCACCCGGCGCGTTCGCATGCAGGGTTCCCGCCCCACCGTCGTGCCCGGTGTTCAGCGCCCCGAGCAGGTCGACGATCTCGGCGCCCCGGCACTCCCCGATCACCAGCCGGTCCGGCCGCATCCGCAGCGCCTGCCGGACCAGGTCGGTCAGCCCGATCGCACCGGCGCCTTCCACGTTGGCGGTGCGTGCCTGCAGCGCCACCACGTGCGGATGCACCGGCCGCAGCTCGGCGGCGTCCTCGACCAGCACGATCCGCTCGGTCGGCGGGACCAGGCCGAGCAGCGTCGACAGCAGCGTGGTCTTCCCGCTGCCGGTGCCGCCGGTCACCAGGTACGCCAGGCGCGCCGCCACCACCCCCGACAGCACCGCCGCCGCGGCCGGGTCGACCGTCCCGTGCGACACCAGGTCGGCGAGGCTGAACGGCCGCTGCCGGAAGGTCCGCAACGACAGGTACGGCCCGTCGGTGGCGACCGGCGGCAGAACGGCGTGCAAGCGAGTCCCATCCGGCAGTCGCGCATCCGCATACGGCTGGCCGTCGTCGAGTCGCCGGCCGCACGCGGCCACCAGACGTTGCGCCAGCCGGCGTACCTCATCGGGGTGGTCCAGGCGCACGGCCGTGCGCTGCAGGCCGGCGCCGCGATCCACCCAGACCTGCTGGCGGTTGACCAGGACGTCGGTGACTTCCGGGTCGGCGAGCAGGGGCGCCAGCGGCCCGGCGCCGATCAGTTCGTCGCGGACTCGGTCGGCGAGGCGCAGCACGGCCGTGTCGCCGAGCACCCCGCTCTCCTCACGGACGGCACTCACCACGGCCGCCGGCGTCGCCTCCACCCCGTCGAACGCGAACTTCCGCCGCACCCGGTCCACCACCGGCTCGGTGCTCACGCCGCTGCCTCGCTGCCCGCCGTACGCATCAGGTCCTCGATGAGCCGCACGCAGAGTTCCGCGAGTGGCCCTTTGCCGTCCGCCGTCGGCGGGGTGCCGTGTTCCAGGGCCTGGCACATCGCCGGCTCGGGGCGCAGCGTCCCGGCCAGCGGAAGGCCGAGCGCCTGGGCGATCTCCCGCGCCCGCAGCCGGCCCGGCGCCGGGCCGCGCACCACCACCGCCACGTCCTCGCAGTGCAGCTTGACCGTGGCCGTCGTCCGCACCGCCGAGGCGGCGGCCCGCAACTCGGCCGGCACGACCAGCAGGGTCTTGTCGGCCGCCTGGAGGGCCAGCACCGCCGCGTCGTCGAGCTGCCGCGGCAGGTCGGCGACGATCACGTCGCGCCCGCGCCGGGCCGCGTCCAGGGTGGCCGCCATCGCCTCGACCGGCACACCGGGCAGCTCTCCCCGGTCGAACGAGAGCAGCACCAGATCACCGCGCCGCGGCAGAGCGCTGAGCAGGGTGGGCGGATCCACCCGCCCGTCGGCGCCGGCGAGGGCCCGCCAGCGCAGCCCGTCGACCTTCTCCCAGCCGAGCACCAGGTCCAGCCCGCCGCCGAGCGGGTCCGCGTCGACGAGCAGGGTCCGGTGGCCGGCGCGGACCGCTGTGGTCGCCAGGCCGGCCGCGAGGATGCTGGCCCCGGCCCCGCCGCGCCCGCCGATCACCGCGATGCTCCGCGCGGTGGCGGCCGGAGCCGGCGGTTGGGTGAGCTGATCGACCACCCATGGCTCGGCGGCGGGCAGCACCGCCACGTGCTCGGCCCCGATCAGCTCGGCGATCTCCCAGGTGTGGTCGGGGGCGCTGCCCCGGGCGATCACGATGGTCCGGGGCCGGCGCGGCAACCGTGCCCGCAGGCAGGCCGTGACCTGGTCGGCGCCGACCAGAACGAGTGGCGCGGCGGGATAGCGAACCCGGGCCGCCGCCGGGTCGGGAGCGACGTCGGCCTCGGTGCCGCCCGCCGCGGCGAGCCGGAGCAGATCGTCGAGCAGATCGGGGTCGGCGGTCACGATCAGGGGACGGCGCGGGGCAGACATCGGTGACCTCCTGCGGGACGCGGCGGTTGAGGGCGCCCACCGTCGCTGGAACGGCTGGACCCCGGCAACCGCCCGTCATCCCTGCTGTGGATATCGTCCACGGCTGTGGACAAGACCCCGCCGGACGGGTTGATCTTCTAAGGCTTGGGTATCTTTGGTGCCGACACGGACCGATGGAGCTGGCATGGATAACTCGATCCGGACCACGCTTGCCGACGACGGCACGGTCACCGTCACCGTGCTGGGCGAGATTGATTTCTCGAACGCCGACGAGGTGGCCCAGGGCATCCGCGATGCCGTCATCGACTGTTCCCCGACGTGTGTCCTGGTCGATCTGCGCGACGCCGCGTTCATCGACTCGACCGGTCTGGGCGCCCTGATCGAGGGCTATCGGGCCGCATCGGAGCGGGGGGTCGAGTTCGCCGTCGTCAACCCGAGCGACACGTTCCGGCGAGTGCTGACCGTGACCGGCCTTTCCGATTTCTTCGGTCTCGTCGACGCGGACGACACGTCCCGCGAGGCCGAGCCCAGCCAGGCCACCGGGTCCTAAGGGAACGACCCCCGTCGGGGGAGACGGGGGTCGTCCTGGGATTCGGCTCCGGGGGGGTCGAGCCGAATCAACTCGGCAATCGCGGGGGGCGCGATCACCGAGGGCCAGCGTTTGATCAGAAGTTCACCAGACGCGACGGTAACAACACTCTTTCCAGTCGCAAACATAAGTCTGCCTCAGAATCAGCGTCCGCGCGAGTACCGATTGTTGCCGGTTGCCATGCTCCCTGCCCGTCTGACCGTTTTCACAGCGCGTCACCGGCAGGTGCGTCGGACGCGCGGGGCAACCGGCACGAGCGTCATGCGGCTACACTTTCGGCCCGTGGGCCTGAGCGCCGCCTTTTTCGACCTCGACAAGACCGTCATCGCCAAGTCCAGCGCCCTGGCCTTCGGACGGCCGTTCTACCGTGACGGCCTGATCAGCCGGCGTGACGTCGTGAAATCCGCCTATGCCCAGCTGATGTTCCGGCTCGGCGGCGGCACCGACGAGCAGGCGATGGCGCGCACCCGCGACTATCTGGCCGCCCTCTGCAAGGGCTGGCGGGTGGAGCAGGTGCAGCAGATCGTCGCCGAGACGCTCAACGACCTGATCAATCCGTATGTGTATGCCGAGGCGGCCGCGCTGATCGCCGAGCACCAGGCAGCCGGCCGCGACGTCGTGCTGGTCTCCGCTTCCGGCGACGAGATGGTCCGGCCGATCGGCGCGCTGCTGGGCATCACCGACATCATCGCGACGCGGATGGCGATCGTCGACGGGCGCTACAGCGGTGAGGTCGAGTTCTACGCCGCCGGCCCGGCCAAGGTGGTCGGCGTCCGCGAGCTCGCCGCCGCGCGGGGCTACGACCTCAGCGACTGCTTCGCCTACTCGGACTCGAGCAGCGACCTGCCCCTTCTCGAGGCGGTCGGTCATCCCAGCGCGGTCAATCCGGATCGGGCGCTGCGCCGGGTGGCCCTGGAGCGTTCCTGGCCGGTCCTGGAGTTCCGTCACCCGGTCCCGCTGGGCCGGCGCCTGCGCGACCGCCCGGCGGTGCCGGTCGCCGCGGCGGCCCTCGGCGTGGGCGTCGGCGTGGCCATCGGATTCGCGATCTACGGACGCCATCGCCGCACGCGCGCGGCAGCGGTCGCCTGAGAAAACCCCTTTCTGGTACGGGTCACAGAGCGCCCGTGGCCAGCGGCCGGCTACGTCGTGGTCAGGGCCGACCCCCGGCTGCCGGGCTGATGCGGTGGGCGCCCGGCGCTGGCGCGCCGGGAACCCCACACATGCGCAGTGAGCTGCGTGAATGGCATTGGTCTGAGTAATAGTGGTACGCCAGGTTTGCCTGGCTGATACCTGGCGATCATGCGCGAACCGGCGTAGAAATAACTCGCGGGCCCGAGTGAAATCGGGCACCGTGCACGGCCACCGGGAACCCACGCGCGATCAGCCACGGCAGGCACGTTGCGACGGGACCTATGCCATGTTGGCACTGGACCGTCGACAACGACCCAGGTGCACGCTTGATAACCCGGTCGGACGCGCGCAGCCGGCGCCCCTGTTGGGACGCCGGCTCTAATATTTCCCGCTCAGGAGCCGGCCGCGGCCAGGTGCCGGTTGCGGATCTCGTGGTAGACGGCCCGGAAGAGCTTCGGGCGGGAGTGGAAATCCACCCCCTGCGCCCACAGTTCGGTGTTGATCGTGCCGCCGTCGTGCCGCTCGATCAGGACGGTCATCCCGCTCTCGATCTCCCACGGCCCGACCCGGTGGGTGGCGCGGTGCAGCCGTACGCCGGCGATCTCCTGCCACCGCACCATGCGCGACCGCACCAGCCCGCGGATGAGGACGCCGTCGGCGCTCACGTAGACGCCGTGCTGCAGGATCCGCCACGTGCCGATGGCCCAGACCACGGCCAGCAGCCCGGCAACCGCCCGGACGCCGTGCCCCATCAGGTCGAACTGCATGACGGTGGCCCAGGTCAGGAAGGCCAGTGCACCGGCTTCCCAGGCGATCACCAGCCAGCGGCCGGTCCCGGGCGTGTACGGACGGATCCAGTTCTCACCCACGCTGGAAAGTATGCCGCTGCTCAGACGGAAGCCAGCACACTGTCGCCGACCACGACGATCTGCTCGGCCCCGGCGGTGATCGCCGACGCGTAGTGCCGCAGCCACGAGCGCACACCGTCGGGGGTGCCGGTGGCGTAGGCGCCGGCGGAGCCCACGTACTCCGGCTCGCGGTCGAGGTGGCCCACCTCGACGGCGACCAGGCCGCGCGGGTCGAAGCCGCGCCCGATCAGGGTGAGGCGGGCCGCCGCCCGGGCCACCACACCGGCCGGGCCGGCGAACGGGCGCAGGGTGAGCAGCTCGGCGTGCACGATGGCGGCCAGCAGCAGCGGCGGGGTCTCCTCGTTGCCGGCGACCAGGCCGGCCAGCGCGTCGATCCGCTCGGCGCCGGAGGTGAGCCGGCCCAGGTCGTGGTCGTGCACGACACCGCGGGCGGCGAGCACGTGCAGTTTGGCGAGCACCTGGCGGGGCGCGCGGGGCCACAGGTCGACGAGCCCGCCGAGCGACTCGGCGACACGCAGGGCGCCCTGGACGATCGGGTCGGTGACGGTTCCGCCGCGTACCTCGTCCAGGTCGTACCTGCTGCCTTCGAGCGCGGCGCTGGCGACCGCGGCCCGCAGGCTGGCTTCGGCCGCGACCTGACCGCCGTGCCGGCGCAGGGATCGATGCCGCATCGCGGCGTCGACGGAGTCACGGGCACTGGCGAGGGCGGGCGCGACGTCGGCGAGGTCGAGCAACGGAGCTAGTGGATCCACGTGAACACGGTAACCGGTAAAAGACCCGAAACACGGGGTGCACAAATCAGCGTGGAACTGGCAAGATTCGCGCAGGAGCGATCACCGTCTCGCCAGTCGGCGCGCGTACGACACCGTCGGGCGCGCTCCGCCACGCAACCCTTCGCCGGATCCACTGGCGGAACTAGTGTGCAACGAAAAGACCCGATCGGGCCCCGAATTTATCCTGCAGCAGGCAGAGGAGCCGCCCTCATGAGCGAGACACTGGAGAACCTGTACTCCGAGACGCGGCAGTTCCCGCCGCCCGCAGACCTGGCGGCGAACGCCAACGTCAAGGCCGAGGCGTACGAGGAGGCCGCCTCCGACCGGCTCGCCTTCTGGGCGCGCCAGGCCGAGCGGCTGACCTGGGCCAAGCCGTGGGATCAGGTGCTGGACTGGTCCAACCCGCCGTTCGCGAAGTGGTTCGTCGGCGGTGAGCTGAACATCGCCTACAACTGCGTCGACCGGCACGTCGAGGCGGGCAACGGCGACAAGGTGGCGATTCACTGGGAAGGCGAACCCGGTGACACGCGCGCGGTTTCGTACGCCGAATTGCAGAAGCTGGTCAGCCAGGCCGCCAACACGCTGACCGACCTCGGGGTCGCCGCAGGCGACCGAGTGATGATCTACATGCCGATGATCCCGGAGGCCGCGGTGGCGATGCTCGCCTGCGCCCGGATCGGCGCGACGCACAGCGTCGTGTTCGGCGGTTTCTCGGTGGACGCGCTGGCCACCCGGATCGAGGACGCCGCCGCCAAGGTCGTGATCACCGCCGACGGTGGCTACCGGCGGGGCAAGCCGTCGGCGCTCAAGCCGACCGTGGACGAGGCCGTGGCCCGCACCAAGGGCATCGAGCACGTGCTGGTGGTCCGCCGCACCGGCCAGGACGTCGCCTGGACCGAGAAGGACAAGTGGTGGCACGAGACGGTCGAGCAGGCCAGCCCCTCGCACGAGGCGAAGCCGTTCGACTCGGAGCACCCGCTGTTCATCCTCTACACCTCGGGCACGACCGGTAAGCCGAAGGGCATCCTGCACACCACCGGCGGCTACCTGACCCAGACGTCCTACACCCACCACGCGGTCTTCGACCTGAAGCCGGAGACCGACGTCTACTGGTGCACCGCCGACATCGGCTGGGTGACCGGCCACTCCTACATCGTCTACGGCCCACTCTCCAACGGCGCCACCCAGGTGATGTACGAGGGCACCCCGGACACCCCGGACCGCGGCCGGTTCTGGCAGATCGTCGACAAGTACAAGGTGTCGATCCTCTACACCGCACCGACGCTGATCCGCACCATGATGAAGTGGGGCGACGACATCCCCGCCAAGTACGACCTGTCGTCGCTGCGGGTCCTGGGCAGCGTGGGCGAGCCGATCAACCCCGAGGCCTGGATGTGGTACAGGGAGCACGTCGGCCGCGAGCGCGCCCCGATCGTGGACACCTGGTGGCAGACCGAGACCGGCGCCATCATGATCTCGCCGCTGCCCGGTGTGACCTCGGCGAAGCCCGGCTCGGCGATGACCCCGCTGCCCGGTATCGGCGTCGACGTGGTCGACGACCAGGCCCAGTCGGTGCCGGACGGGGGCGGCGGCTTCCTGGTGCTGACCGAGCCGTGGCCGTCGATGCTGCGCACCATCTGGGGTGACGACCAGCGCTTCATCGACACCTACTGGTCCCGGTTCGACGGGATGTACTTCGCCGGCGACGGCGCGAAGAAGGACGAGGACGGCTCGCTCTGGCTGCTCGGCCGGGTCGACGACGTCATGCTGGTCTCCGGTCACAACATCTCGACCACCGAGGTGGAGTCGGCCCTGGTGTCGCACCCGTCGGTGGCCGAGGCCGCCGTGGTGGGCGCCACCGACCCGACCACCGGGCAGGCGATCGTCGCGTTCACCATCCCCCGCGGCAACGTGGACACCGAGGGTGACGCCGGCGAAGAGCTGATCAAGGAGCTGCGCAACCACGTGGCCAAGACGCTCGGACCGATCGCGAAGCCGCGGCAGATCATGCTCGTGCCGGAACTGCCGAAGACCCGGTCCGGCAAGATCATGCGCCGGCTCCTGCGCGACGTCGCGGAGAACCGTTCGCTGGGCGACGTCACGACGCTCCAGGACTCGGCCGTGATGGACCTGATCTCCTCCGGGATGCAGTCCGGCAAGTCCGAGGATTGAGAGAGATGGTTACGTGTTGTGGCCCGGCCATAACACGTAACCGTTGATCATCGATTCGTCGTCCGCCTCGCCGCGATGGTCACCAGCGTCGGAGCTCTGGCTCCGACGGTGACCGTCGCGGCGCCGCCGTCAGATCCGTCGCCGGCACAGGCCGACTCGTCATCGGTGGTCGATGATCTGCCGAACCCTCTGGAGGACAAGCGCCGCGCGCTGCGCGAGCAGGCCATCAGCCAGGTCCTCACCGGCGAGTCCAAGGTGGAGACGCGCAACGGCAGCAAGGTCGTCAACCTCCGCCGGACATACGGCAACGGGGCGGAATCGGTCATCAAGCCGCAGCTCGGTGACCCGGTCTTCCACAACAAGGACAAGTACTTCTTCGAGGAGCTGCCAAACCACGGCGTCAAGCTCCCGGCGGTCGGTGTCAAGATCGCCGTTCTGAGCCAGGTCGGCACCTCGATGACCGTCGCCGTCTACTGACACGGCACCGAACCGGCGCCCGGGAGGGTCACTTCCCGGGCGCCGGCTCGTTCGTGGAACCGATCAGGGCCGCATTTCGTCCCATCCGGGACAGGTCCAGCGGGAAGGATGAACTGATGCGCGAACACGCCACGTTCCGGATCGGCCTGGCCGTGGCCGCCGGAGCCGTCCTGGCCGGATGTGCCAACTCCGCACCGTCGGCGTCCGCCCCGGCCTCTCCCTCGGTGACTGCGCCGTCCGCTACTGCTCCCTCGGTGGCTGCGCCGTCCGCTACTGCTTCCTCGGCGGCTGCGCCGTCCGCTACTGCGCTTCCCACCATCACCAAGACCGTCAACCCGCCCCGGGAACCCACCGACAACCTGCCGTCGACCGGCTGGGTCGGCGGCATGGTCACCCGCGGGGGTAAAGGTCCCTGCTACGGCCTGATCGCCGACGACGGCACCCGATACGCCCTGTACTCCACCGACGGCGTCGAACTGACCAAGGGCGAACGGGTCAAAGTGAAGCTGGAACCCTCGATGCTGCGCATCTACTGCGGTCCCGGCGCGCTGATGACGATGCTCGAAGTCGAGCGCATCAAATGATCACCGCAGGGTTCATCTTCGCCACTGCCCCGCAACGACCGTGACAGCGGCGCATAGGCTGACGGCATGGGCGGTCAGGTGGACGAGTCGGTGGTACTGACGGAGGGGCCGTGGAGCCACCGCTTCGTCGGCGCCAACGGCAGCCGGTTCCACGTCGCTGAAGTCGGCACCGGGCCACTCGTGCTCTTCCTGCACGGCTTCCCCGAATTCTGGTGGGCCTGGCACGACATCATGCCCCGCATCGCCGACGCGGGCTTCCGCGCGGCCGCGATCGACCTGCGCGGTTACGGCGCCAGCGACAAACCACCCCGAGGGTACGACGGATACACGATGGCCGCCGACGTCACCGGCCTGATCCGGGCCCTGGGCGAGCGCTCGGCGACCGTGGTCGGCGCCGGCGCCGGCGGCATGGTCGGCTGGGCGGCGGCGTCGTTCCATCCGAAACTGGTGAACCGGCTGGTGGTGCTGGGGGCGGCGCATCCGCTGCGGTTGCGGGCGGCGCTGTTCGCCGACCCGCGCGGACAGTTCGCGGCCTCCTCCACGGTTCTGCGGTTCCAGGTGCCCCGGTTCGAGCATGTGCTGACCCGCGACGACGCGGCCCTCGTGGGTGAACTGATGACCGGCTGGAGCAGCCCGCGGTGGGCGGTCACGCCCGAGTTCGGTGAGTACTCGGCACGCTGCCGGCAGGCCATGCAGATTCCGCAGGCGGCGTTCTGCGCGCTGGAGGCATACCGGTGGGTGGCGCGCAGCGCACTGCGGTTGCAGGGATACCGGTTCGTCAAGCTGATGCAGCGGCCGTCAAGCGTGCCGACGCTGCAGTTGCACGGAGCCCTCGACACGGCAGTGCTGCCGCGCACCGCGCAGGGCTCAGGCCGTTACGTGACCGCGCCCTACGAGTGGCGGCTCATCCCGGAAGCCGGGCATTTCCTGCACCAGGAGGCGCCGGACGTGGTGACCGGGGAGATCCTCCGGTGGCTCAAGACCCCGACCTGACGTCTCAGATGCGGTGCTCGTAACGGTCGCGCACCTCGTGGGCCGGAGCCCAGCCCTGGTAGACGCCGTAGTCGAACTCCTCCAGCCCCAGCCGGCGGGCCACCGGCGCGCGGCCACCCGTGTAC
This sequence comes from Actinoplanes sp. NPDC024001, assembly GCF_040638955.1. Lineage (NCBI taxonomy): Bacteria > Bacillati > Actinomycetota > Actinomycetes > Micromonosporales > Micromonosporaceae > Actinoplanes > Actinoplanes sp. NPDC024001. The sequence goes on along the minus strand of NZ_JBEZZB010000003.1, from coordinate 112,227 downwards.
TCCAGGCGCAGCCAGCTGTCCGCCTCGGCGAGCACGATGAACGGCTCACCGCGCCACGTGCAGAGCGTCCGCACGTACGCGATCTCCTCGTACTCGTCCGGCTCCAGCACCCGCACGTAGCGGCCCGGCTTGACCTCCTGGAAGCCCTCGGCCGGGTTGGTCGTGTAGACGCGGACCCGGTCGCCGTCGGGAGCGGCGTCGTACTCCTGCCCCTGCCAGGTCACCACGTAGCCGTCACGCATCACTGCTCACCCACCCGGCGCCACAGCGGGCCGTCCGCGTCGAAGATCGCCATCATCCGCTCGTTGCCGTCCGCATCGACGCGCCACAGCTGCGCCCCGTGGGGCAGCCGGACGCTGTCCACCTTGAACTCGGCGATGACGTCGCGGCCCTCGCCCGGCGCGAACCCGTTGCCCCGGAACGGCGGCCGCTCGATCACCCAGCCGTCCATCGCCCGCAGCGCCTGCTCGTTCTGCCCGCCGTACGGAATCCGGTACAGGCTGGGCCGGTAGGCCGGCCAGCGCAGCACGAACGCCTCCTTGGCGTCCGGCTGGAACGGCGACGAGTCGTAGTAGAGACCGAGCGCGCCGAACAGTTCCGACGGCGTCCGCAGATGCTCGACCTCGGAGGCCCGGTGCACGAACCCGGCGACCCGGTCGTAGCCGCGGTCCAGGTAGTAGTCGACCTGCTCGGCCGAGATGGTCTTCTGCATGACCGTCGCGGACTGCGCCTCGTCGCTGGCCGGCTCCGGAGCCGGGATCGGCGCCGTCATGTCGTCAGCGATCGGGCCGTCGGCCGGCTCGGCGCCCAGACCGGCCTCGGTGGCCCAGTTGGCGAGGGCGATGATCTGCGTCCCCGGGTACTTCGCGCCCACCGGCGTGCCCGGGTTGACCGCGAACGACCAGGCCGGGTCCGGCCAGTTGCGGATCAGCTCATAGAACCGCACCCCGACCGTACGGGTGGGCTCGCCGAAGTGCTCGGAGAGCCGGTCCTTGCTGGTGAAGACGATCAGGAAGCGTTCGCCGTTGACCTCCTCGGGCAGGAACGCGAAGCCGGACTCGCCGGGCGCACTGCCCGGGCGGGAGTGGTTCGCGACCGGCACGAGAACGTTCGCCAGCAGCAGCGTGGAGAGGAAGACGTCGGTGTTGCCGGCGTCGGCGGCCTCCCGGAGGTCCCGCTCGACGTCGTTGGCCGGCACGAAGTCGGCCACCATCTGGTCCCGCTGCGCGGAACTGGGCGCCTGCCCCCGGGAACCGGTCGCCGAACCGTCGATGCCCATGCCGGAGGTCGCCCCGGCCTGCCCGTAGCCACCGGCCGCGATCGGCAGAGCCTGGGTGGCGAAGGCGTTGGAGCCGTAGGACTGCGTCGCGTAGGCGGCGGCTGGGCTCCCCTGCGGAGGCATCCCGGGTATGGAGGGCGCGGGGTTGCTGTAACCGGCCGCGGCGCCGGCCTGAGCCGCACCGAACGCCCCACCAGCAACTTCCCCACCATGCGGCGAGGCACCGGCCGGCGCGCCGAAACCAGGCGCCGAACTACCCGAAGCCGCACCACCGAACCCGGACGCCGGGCTCCCTGAAGCCGAACCGCCTGTCGCCGGGCCTCCCGAGGACGGGATGCCGGAGACCGGCGAGCCGTAGCCGGCGGCCGGGCTGCTCGAAGCGGGACCCACGAAGCCAGCGGCCGGGCTGCTCGAAGCGGGAGCCCCGAAGCCAGCGGCCGGGCTACCCGGCGCTGAGCCGTTTGAGGCCGCACCATAGCCCGCAGCGGGGCTACCCGGCGCTGAGCTGGTCGGAACCGGGCCGTAGCCCGCGGCAGGGCTACCCGGAGCCGGGCTCGCGGAGACGGGCGAGCTGTGGCCGGAGCTTCCCTGACCGCCTGATGCCGAGCCGCCGAAGCCGGAGTCAGCGCTTCCCGGACCACGGCCACCGGGCGCCGGACTTCCCGGCGCGAAGCTTTCCGGGCCGGCACTACCAGCCGACCCACCGGGCCCGAAGCCACCAGCAGGACCGCTCTGACCGAAGCCGCCAGCAGGTCCGGACGCACCAGCAGCGGATCCACCCGGCCCGAAGCCGCCCGCCGACGCGGCGGGGCTGTCCGCACCGAAGCCACCAGCCGGACCGCCGCCGTAGGCCGGGCTGTTGGGACCGAAGCCGCCGCCCCGGCTCGCCGATCCGCTCGGGCCGAAGCCTCCAGCCGGGCTACCTGGCGAAGCTGAGCTGCCGAGGCCGCCAGCCGGTGCGCCATAGGAAGGCGTTCCGTACCCGGGCGTGCCGGGCCCCTGCCCGGGATAGCCGGCGCCACCGGAGACCGGCGCGTTCCGGTCCACTCCGGGAGCGCCCGGAATGACCGGCGGCACCAGCGCCGGCTTGACGGCCGGCGCGGGCGGCTGCTCACTACCAGGAGCCGTGGAGTGCGGCTGGATCGAGGGCGCCGGGCCGGACGGACCGAACCGATCGTTTCCGGTCGACGACCCCTGGCGATCTTGCGGATTCGCGGTCGGTTCGGAGGTCGGCTGACGGCCTGAGCCGAGCGCCTGGGCCGCGGCGGCCATCGTGGTCGGCCGCTCCGACGGCGGGGTCACCTGGCGCCGCGGCAGCGGACTGCCGGGACCACCCGAACCCGGAGCACCGGAACCGCTGGTGGGCGCAGACCCACCGTGGGCGGCAACCGCCTGCGGCGAGGCCGGCCCCTGCGGGAAGGACGGCTCCGACGGAGGAGTCTGAGGCGTCGCGGCATTACCCGATCCGGTGGGCACGAAGCCCGCCATGCTGGAGAACTGCCCCGCACCGGCCGACTGACCCGGCTGACGCCGTGGGAGAGCGTCGCGTGCGGCACCCCCGGCGGCCGAACCAGCGCCAGACGCCCCGCCCTGCCCCGAAGCGGAGGCCCCGCCGGGCATTGACGACGGGGTTCCGCCGGGCATTGACGCGGAAGTTCCGCTGGGCAGCGCCCCCGAGGCTCCGCTCTGCCCCGGCCCGGAAGCGCCGGCCTGCCCCGACGTAGCGGCGCCGACCGGTCCCGCCCAGGTCGGGGCGAACGACGTCTCCGCCGGGTCATACGGCGTCACATGCTCGGGCACCGGCGGCGTGTTGGCCATCGGAGTCCGGACCGGCAGCGGCCCCTTGGGGTCCTGCAGCGGCCCACGCGGATCCTGGTCAGCGTTGAACGGCATGCTCGGCTTGTCCCAGCCGGGCGTCGCCATGCTCGCCCCAGAACCGGGACGCGTGGCGCCCGGCCCGCCCGCGGGCATCGGCGCACCGCTGGACGGCATCGCAGCAGACGACGAACCACTGGGCGGTCCCGCGAACGAGGGCCGGCCGCTGGGTGGCAGCGCCGACGGAGGACCGCTCGGGGGCGCCGCAGGCGAGGACGGGCCGCTGGGCGGCACCGCGGGTGGCTGGTATGCCGCAGGCAAGGACGGGCCGCTGGGCGGCACCGCGGGTGGCTGGTATGCCGCAGGCGTGACCAGCCCAGACGGATCGACCGGGGCCGGCGACCGCAGCGACGGACCTGCCGGGTCAGCGGGAGTACGCGACGGCAGACCGCTCGGCGCTGGAGTTCCGGGGGTCCGCAACGGCAACCCGCCCGGCCCGACCGGCGGCTGGCCGCCGGTCGGAGCGCCCGGGCCAGGGAAGCCACTCGGAGCACCCACACCCGGACCAGCCGGGATAGCGGACACCGGTGGCGCACTCATCGGCGCGGCAGGAGCACCACCCGGCGGGACCGGAGCGATTGCCGGAGAGACCTGAGGAACACCCCCCGGCCCGGGCATCGCAGCCGCACGAGCCGGGCCGGCAGCAGACGGCGCGGGTGCACCGGACGCTGCCGGATCGTAGGTGGGCCCACCGGAAGCATCGGTGCCCCGGCTTGCCGCGAGGGCCGCCGCACCGATCTCCTGGATCTTCGAGCCGCCCTGGGCATCCCGACCCGGACCCCGGGTAGGCAGGCGCAGGTCACCGCGAGCGAGCTGAGCGACGAACCAGGCCGGCAGGTAACCCTCGATCGGCAGGCCGGGGTTGACCGCCAGCCACCACTCGAGGTTGGGCCAGGTGTTGGCAAGCTCCGCATATGGCACACGGCGGGCTGAGCCGGTGTAGTCGGAGAGGCACGACCGAAGCGCCTCCTGCGAGGTGAACGCCAGCACATGCGTGCGCCCACCTGTACTCCATGTCCCCCAGCCCAGAGGTGCCAAGCCGGCTAGCGCATCGGCCGAGACTGGTAACAGGAGGTCGACACCGGCGAGAATACGGAAGTAGGACTCCTGGTCATCGGTGCGCAACGCATCGCGCATCGCGACCTCGGCGTCCGTAGCCGGTTCCCACTCGGACACGTCCACCTCTCCCCACGCGTGCGAACGAGCCAACTCAACGCGTATAACCTACAAGGTCAGGCCGCAATCACAATGGGCGGCGGCATGCTGACGGCCGAGTCGGAAGTATGGCCCACCCGGTACGAGATCGCGCAGGGCCCGCAGGCACCTATCAGCCACTCGCAGCGATCATCCAACAACCGATGGTAGCCGTGACACGCGCCCCGGCCATTACGCGAACGGGCGACCTCAACCCCAACGGAACGGACCAAAACGGATCGCCCGTGAGGGTACGGCAAAGCTCACAGGAACCGCTGAGTGGCCGCCCGCTCGGTGTCGACATAATCCGCCGCCGACTCGTGCACCGCCATCTTGATCTGCCGCAGAATGTTCTGCAGATCCTCGGACGCCGCCCGCCAGGTCGCCTGACGCTGTGAATACGCCTCACGGGCCTCGCCGGCCCAGGACTCGACCAGCGGACCAGCGTCACGCTCGAGCTGGTCGAGCTGGGTCCGCAGAGCGTTCAGAGCCTTTTCGATGTCGGCGCCCGCCTGCTGCAGGGCACCGAAGTTGACCAGTAGAAGACCGTCGTTCATCGATTTCTCCAGGAGAGTTCAGAGCGGGAGCGTGAAGGTGCCACCGGTCCGGGTGACGCGGGAGGCGGCGTCGGTGTCAGCGGCCTCGTAACTGGCTCCGGACGAGCGGATGGCGGTGGCGGTTTCCGCGAGCGCGTCGTTGAGGCTTTTCAGGTCTGCCGCATACTGCGTCTTGACCTGCTCGAACGCCGTCGCACCCAGCCCTTTCCAGGCGCTGCTGAGAACCGACAACTCGGTCATCAGTGTGTTCAACATGCCTTGAAGGTCGGTGTTGACCTGTTCGAATTTCGTGGCCGTATTCGCCATCACCGCGGCTTCAGCCTTGGTTTGCGCCATCGGCGGATGCACCCCCACTCTTCTGCAGATCTGTTGTGGACTGTGGAATTCATCGATGTGGGTCACTAGGTTAGCCGCTCGGCAACGCCCGCGTAGCCCGCCACGAACCCCCGTCAAGAACCCCGCCGACGGTAGTGGCACGGTGACGCGGTGCGGTAGTCCCTGATCGCCGCCTGTGGATAACTCGAAGGGCCGTGACCGGAACTGTGGATAACTCCGGGCCGGCATGCCCACTGCCCTACGATGAGGCACGCATGACGATCAATGCCTGCTTCACGGACGGGGGTCCACGTGAGCATCGAGATGGCCGCGCCGCCGTCCAGCGGTGCCCCTGCGGCGACGCGGGGCAGACGGCGATTTGGCGTATGCCTCAATCAGATCGTCGCCAGCCAGGCCGCGCTGGTGCTGGTGCTGGTCGGGCTCCTGCTCGGCGGCGCCGCACTGGTCGCCGCCGCGGGCTGTGCGGCCTGCCTGTTGGCCGTGACCTGGGTGCGCGCTCGCGGTCGGTGGGCCTTCGGCTGGCTCGGCACGCTGATGCGGTTCGCCCTTCGCCGGCGTGCGGCCAGGATCGAAGGGTCGGCAGCAGCGCTACGCTTCGCCGCTCCCCGGACCGTGGTGACCACCGCCGAGCTGGCGGGCGCCCCGGCAGCGGTGATCGCCGACGAACTCGGTCTGATCATGGTCTTCGAGATCGGCGGTCGATCTGCCGAGATTCCACCACTTCCGCCTCTCGCGACCCTTCTTCCGGCACCTGATCGGAATCAGCCTTCGGCCCGGATGCAGCTGGTGCTGTCCGGGGCCCCGGCCTCGGCCGGGCGGAGCGGACCCGCTACCAGCTCTTACCGCGCTCTTTGCGAGGGCGCCACTCTCGGACAGCACAGCGCGACGCTGGCCGTCCGCGTGCTGCGGACCGGGGGATGGACCGACGACGAACTCAGGCGCGAGCTGCTGGGTCTGGGGCGCCGGCTGATCCGCCGACTGGCGAAGGCGTCAGCTCGCCCACTGGACGCGGCCGCTGCGATCCATGCGATCGCCGACCTCGCCCATGCCGGGGAGCCCACACAGGCGCGCGAGTCGTGGAGTGGGCTGTGGCTCGGCGGCCTGATCCAGGCCACGTTCCAGTGCCATCCGAGAGCCGGTGATCCGCTGCCCGCGCACCTCCCCTCCCGGCTGCTGCACCTCCCGGCGGTGGCGACAACCGTGGCCGTGACCTCGGACCTGCACACCGGGCAGGCCAACAGCCTGCTGGTCCGTCTCGCGGCCGTCGACACCACCGGTCTCAGCACGGCCGTCCAAGCGCTGCATCGGCTGCTCGCCGCGGAGAGCGTTGAGGTCCAGCGCTGGGACGGTGCCCATCTGCCAGGGCTCGCCGCGACGATTCCTCTAGCCGGCTGGTCCGATGCCGAGGGGTCGTTCGACAGCCCGGACCTGCCGGCCGTGCCCGCCGGTCTGATGCTGGGCCGCAACCGGCAGGGCAACCCCGTGCAGGCGCGGTTGTTCCGCCCGGAACGGACGCTGGTCCTGCTTGCCGGCGGCCTGCCCGCAGCACAGTTACTGGTGTTCCGGGCCTTGGCGACGGGTGCTCGGGTCATCGTGCAGAGCACACGCCCGCAGGCGTGGGAGCCCTTCGTCCGTGGGGCCGCCGCACCCGGCGAGTCCATAACTGTGATGCCACCGAACCGGCTGCTCGACATCCCTGCCGGCTCACCCCTGCACCCCACACTCACCGTCGTCGACACCAGCCGGCCGGGCCCCGCTTCCCCCAACACCGGCCCAGCGACCACGCTGACAGCCACCGACGGGCGCGGACGCCCAGCAGGCACCACCGGCCCAGCGACCACGCTGACAGCCACCGACGGGCACGGACGCCCAGCAGGCACCACCGGCCCAGCGACCACGCTGACAGCCGCCGACGGGCGGGGACGCCTATCAGGCGCAGGCACAAGTGCCTCACACGCCCGCGGCGCAGGCACGAAGCTCGCGCACGCCCACGGCGTCGACGCGGACATCGCGCACGCCCACGGCGTCGGCGCAGACACCACGCACACCCACGGCTTCGGCACAGACACCGCGCACGCCCACGGCGAGCGCCGGCAGAAGGCCGGCAAGCGTAGGGAGACGAGTGGCGAGCGTTGGCAGACGACGCTGGTCGTGCGGGAGACGATCGAGGCCGCCGACGTGGAGACGGCGACCGCGGCCGATCTGCTCGTCCTCCAGGTGCTCGGCTCGGCCGAGGCCGCCCTACTCGGCGGTGCGTTGCGTCTCGGGGAGGCCGCTGACTACCTGACGCGGATGCGCCCCGACATGATCGCGGTGGTGAGCAAGCAACGGGTCCGCTGGGCCACGCTGGCTCAGACACAGATCGAGGCGGGACTGATCGGCGACCCGGCCCGCACGGTCGCTGGATTTTGAAACGATAAGTCTCGATAAGAGGGTTTCTTCTGCGACGGGTGGATGAAGATCGCGGGGTGTCGTACCCGCAGCTTGTCCGGCCGTGGCACGATCCCCAGCCATGGGCATCCTCATCCGGCTGGTGATCACCGCCATATCGCTGTGGATCGCGACCCTGGTGATCGACGGAATCAGCCTCACCGCCGACACCACGGCCGGCAAGGCCGGCACGCTGCTAGCGGTCGCCGTGATCTTCGGTCTTGTCAACGCGATCCTGCGGCCGATCATCAAGCTGCTCGGCTGCGGCCTCTACGTTCTTACGCTCGGCCTGATCGCGCTGGTGGTGAACGGCCTGCTGTTCATGCTGACCAGCTGGATCGCCGGCCAGCTCGACCTGGGTTTCCACGTCGACAACTTCTGGCCCTCGGCGGTCCTCGGCGCGCTGCTCGTCGGCGTCGTCAGCTGGGTGCTCAACATGCTGGTTCCCGACGGCGACTGACCGGCGGGCTGCGACAACACTGTGGGGACGCTGGGCCGGCGTCCCCACATGCATTTCCCGACCATGACCGGAAGCCGGCGACCTGCGAGAAAGGGCCGCCCACCCGGAATTGGCCTCGTGACCTGGCCCATATATGCAAGGACCGCTCTGCTGCACTCCCCTTACGGTTGAGCTATGACCGACGAGCAGCGTGGATACGTGTACGGCTTCACGGCGTACGCGATCTGGGGTTTCTTCCCGATCTACTTCAAGCTGCTCCGCCCGTCCCCGGCCCTCGAGATCCTCGCGCACCGGGTGCTCTGGTCGGTGGTCTTCGTCGCCCTCCTGCTCACCGTCATGCGTAACTGGCGCTTCCTCGGCCGCATCCTGCGCACACCACGACTGCTCGGTGGTGTCGTCACGGTCGCCCTGCTGATCGGGGTCAACTGGGGCACCTACATCTATGGCGTCAATTCCTCTCGCGTCGTCGAGACAGCGCTGGGCTACTTCATCACCCCGCTGGTCGTCGTCCTGCTCGGCGTCACCGTCCTGCGGGAGCGGCTCCGCCTCTGGCAGTGGGTGGCGGTCGGCGTCGGCACCCTCGCCGTTGCGATCCTGGCGATCGACTACGGGCGCCTGCCCTACATCGCTCTCATCCTGGCCGTGTCGTTCGGCTGCTACGGCCTCATCAAGAAGCGCATGTCGCTTCCGCCGGCCGAGGGCCTGTTCGTCGAGTCGGCTGTCCTGGCCGTCCCCGCGCTCGCCTATCTGACCTGGCTGAACCTGTCCGGCGGCGCCCAGTTCGGGCACGTTTCCGCCACGCACACGGCGTTGATGCTGTTCGCCGGCGTGGCCACCGCGATTCCGCTGCTGCTGTTCGCCGGTGCCGCGAACCGGGTGCCGCTGGTCGGGCTCGGCATCCTGCAGTACATCGCACCGATCCTGCAGCTGGCCTGCGGCGTGCTGATCTACCACGAGCCGATGCCGCCGGCCCGGCTTGCCGGGTTCGGCCTGGTCTGGCTCGCCCTAATGATCTTCACGGTGGACGGGATCCGCGGCGCCCGTGCCGCGGCGAGGGTTCGTGCGGCGGCCGGCGCAACGGCCGCCACCGTCGCGGAGCCGGCCGCCGCCGCCCTACCCACCCGCTGACCGGGCGGGGAATCCTCAGTTGCCGGAGCTGAAGCCCGGCAGGTCGTATTCGAGCATCGCCTTGCCGTCGAAACGCACGACTTCCAACCGCGCCAAGCTGCCCTCGGCGAAGTGGGTGGCCCCCTGCATCGTGAACGTCGCGCCCGGTTTCGCCTGCCACGAACCCAGCTGTTCCTGCTGCTCGTCAGGGCCGTAGGCGATCATCCGGAATGTGTACGGCCGATCCGCCGACTTGCTGTAGGAGCACACCATCTCCACCTGGGTGCCACCCGCGGTGCTGGTGACCCGGACCGTGGCGGTGATCGGTGAGACATCCTCCACCGGCGCCATCGCGATCGCCGGGCCGGGCGGCGGGCTGACCGGCGCCTGCTGGTCCATGCTCCACGCCACGACACCGCCGCCGAGCAGAAGGACGAGCACGGCCGCGACGGCAGTGCTGAGCAGCCGGATCGGGAAGGCCCGGACGCGAGGCCGCGGCCGCGGATGCGGGCCGGGCGAGGTCAGCGTCGGGTCGAGCAGTTTCGCGAACTCGTCGGCGTCGAGCCGGTCGAGCATGTCCGGCACGCGGGACAGATCGGCGACGGCTTCCCGGCAGAACGAACACGTCGCCAGGTGACTCTCGTACGCCGCCCGTTCCCCCGGCGACAGCGCGCCGAGGACGTAGGCCGCGTCGTCGTGCCCGTCCTCGCATCGCATTCGTATCGCCTCCAACCGGCTTTCCGTCCCGGTCTTTGGTACGCGGTACGTGACGCGAAGGTTCAACGGCTCCTTAACGGTCCTCGTCAAAACGTGGCGGCCCGGGGACGGAGAGTCAGGCGGTCGCAGACTCCCCTCCGGAGAGCGCCTCGGCGACGTTGCGGGCGGCAGCGGTCAGTTTCGCCCGCACGACCCGAGCGGACGTCAGCATCTCGGCGGCCGGCATCGAGCAGGCCAGGACGAGCCGGCGCTCCATGTCCCGGTCGGCGACGACGATCACCGCGGCCGAGGCGAGCCCCTGGCGGAACTGTCCCATTTCGATCTGCATGCCGCGCCGCTCGCCGGCGGCCAGGTCGGCCTCCAGCGCCTCCGGTGTGGTCAGTGTCGCCGGCGTGAACGCCCGCATGCCGTAGTCACGCAGATAGCGGGAGCGCTGGTCGGGCGTGAGCGTGGCGAGCAGCGCCTTGCCGAGCGCGGTGGCGTGGCCGCCCTCGTCGAAACCGGGGGCGATGTCGTCGAGGAACGGCGACCGGGCGCCCTCGGCCGAGGCGGTGACGGCGATCCGCCCGCCGACGAACCGGCCCAGGTAGTGGCTGTATCCGGTGTCGAGGGCGGCCCGGCGCAGCGCCTCACCGACCGCGGGCGGACCACGGAAGGCGGAGACCAGCTCCCGATAGCGGTCGGCGATCTCCAAGCCGACGATGTAGGTGCCGTCCTCGCGGCGGATCACGTAGCCCTCATAGGCCAGAGTGCGCACCAGATGGTAGGTCGTCGCGACGGTCAGCTCGCACCGTCGGGCGATCTGTTTCACGGTGAGTCCGCGCGGCGCGCGTCCGACCGACTCCAGCACGCGCAGGGCGCGCGACACGCTCCGGATGAGATCTGACGGCTCCGCTAGGGGGTCACGCACAGCTACCTCCGAGGCCAGGGACTTACACCATATGAAGAAACGTTCGTGGACGGAATGCCAAAAGCATGTGGATCACGATCGATTTACACAGCGGGTGTGATCAATGGGACTGTCCGCATCCACCGGCGGCCTGGGCGGCATAGTCTTCGGGTAATGCACAAGCCCGCAGCCGGAGCCGACGGAACCGGTTTCACCAGCGCAAACGCTAGGGTGGCCACGCTCGGCGCACTTACCACGACGATCGCTGTTTCGATACCGGTCTTTCTGGTCGCGGGACTCGCCGTCCAGATTGGAGACCAACTCGGCTTCTCGGCGGCAGGGCTCGGACTCGTAGTCTCCGCCTACTTCGGAGCGAGCGCGCTGGCCTCCGTACCCGCTGGGGCTTTGGTGGAGCGTTACGGCGCGACGCGCGTCGCCCGGCTGGGTGCCGCTCTGGCCGCGCTCGTCCTGATCGGCATCGCGGTCGCCACGAGCTCGCTCTGGACGCTGATCGCGATCCTGGCACTGGGCGGCGCGGCCAACGCGATGGGCCAGCTGTCCAGCAACGCCAGCCTGTCGCGTTACGTCCCGGTCGGCCGCCAGGGCCTGACCTTCGGCATCAAGCAGGCCGCCATCCCGATCGCCACGCTGCTGGCCGGCGCCGCGGTGCCGGTCGTCGCGCTGACCGTCGGGTGGCGGTGGGCGTTCGTCCTCGCCGCGCTGCTCGCGGTGGCCGTGATACCGCTGGTGCCGACCGATTTCGCACATCGACGGCAGTCTCGTGAGCCGGGCCGGGCGACCGGTGCGCTGGTCGTGCTCGGCATCGCCGGAATGCTCGCAGCTGCCTCCGCCAACGCCCTCGGCTCGTTCCTGGTGTCGTCCGCCGCGGACAACGGCATCTCCCCGGGGCCGGCCGGGCTCGCGCTGACCCTCGGCGGGGCGGTCTGCGCCGTCGCCCGCCTCATCGGCGGCTGGCAGGCCGATCTGCGGCCCGGCGCGCAGGTCGGAGTGATCGCGGGTCTGCTGATCTTCGGCGCTGCCGGTCTCGCTCTGCTGGCGATGCCCGGCGAGGTCGCGCTGCTCGCCGGCGTCGTGCTGGGTTTCGGTTTCGGCTGGTCATGGCCCGGCCTGATGAACTTCGCCGTGGTCCGGCTGCATCCGCAGGCGCCGGCGGCGGCCACTTCGATCACCCAGGCCGGCATCTACGCCGGGGGCTGCGTGGGCCCGCTCGGGCTGGGCACCATCGCCCACGTCGCCGGCTATCCCGCGATGTGGCTGACCGGCGCGGTCGCGATGCTCACCGCAGCCGCCCTGATGACGCTCGGCAGCCGGCTGCTGAGCCACCACACGAGCCAGCAGCCACACTGAAGACGCCGCCAGCAGCCGCATCAAGGACGCAGCCAGCAGCCGCACTGAAGACGCCGCCAGCAGCCGCATCAAGGACGCAGCCAGCAGTCGCGCTGATGACGTCACCGGACGACGAGGAAACGCTCACCCCGTCCGGTCGGCGATGACGTCGCAGAGCGCCTCCATGGCCCGCCGCGCCTCGCCGGCCGGCAGCGGCGCCAGCCGCGCCCGGGCCTCCTCGGCATAGGTCCGCACCGTCTCGCGGGCCCGTTTCATCGCCGCGGACTCCCGCAGCAGCGTCAGCGCCTCGGCGTGCAGCGCGTCGTCGGTGATCGGCCCGGCCGACAGCAGCTGCCGCAGCCGCACCGCGGACGCGTCGCTGTCATCGTCGGCCAGCGCGTAGAGCACCGGAAGCGTCGGCACACCCTCACGCAGGTCGGTGCCGGGCGTCTTGCCGGACTGCACCGACTCGGAGGCGATGTCCAGCAGGTCGTCGGAGAGCTGGAACGCGATGCCGATCGTCTCGCCATAACCCGCCAGCGCCTCGACGAACTCCGGCCGGGCGCCGGAGAACAGGCCGCCGAAGCGGGCCGCGGTGGCGATCAGCGACGCGGTCTTCTCGGTGATGACGTGCAGATAGTGCTCGATGGGGTCGCTGCCGCGCGGCCCCACCGTCTCGGCGATCTGGCCGTGCACCAGACGCGAGAAGGTCTGCGCCTGCAGGTGCACCGCCTCGGTGCCGAGCGCGGCGGCCAGATCGGCGGCCTGCGCGAAAAGATAGTCACCGACGAGAATGGCCACCGAGTTGCCCCAGCGCGCGTTGGCGCTGGGCGCCCCGCGCCGGACGGCGGCCTCGTCCATCACGTCGTCGTGGTAGAGCGTCGCGAGGTGCGTCAGCTCGATCACGTTGGCCGCATCGACGATCTGCGGCGACGACGGGTCGCCGAACTGGGCGCCGAGCGCCACCAGCAGCGGCCGGAACCGCTTGCCACCGGCATCGGCGAGATGGCGGGCGGCCTCTGCCACCAGCGGATCGGCGCTGGCCACATGGCCGCGCAGCGCCTCCTCCACAGCGACCAGCGTCGCTGACACCGACGCGTCCATCGCGGGATCCACGTCGAGGCCCAGCGACGACAGCGCCAGTTCGGGCTGGGCCGGAGCAGGCTGAGTCAGATCACCGGTGCTCACCACGCTTTCACGATGCCATACCGGTCCGACGGTTTCTGTCCCAGGGTGGCACGCGACAAGATCAAAAATCCGACAGCGATCGTACGAGCAGCGCACGGCCCCGTGGCTACCCAGCGGCCTGGGCACAACACCGGGCCGTCGGGGCCGCCGCCGGGCTGATGCGGTGGTCGAGGTCGTGGGGATTCCGGGCCCGGGCTAGCCGCGGACCGAGGCGCGAATGGCGCGGTACTCAGCCCACGGAACGGCCGGCCGCGGCACGACCTCGTCCGGGGTCACGGTGATCAGCAGCCGCATGTAATAGAAATCGGTCAGCATCGTCATCGTCCAGTCCAGGTAGGCATGCGAACCCGGCTGCCGCGCCATCAACCGCTCCCCGAGCACCGCCAGGTCGCCGGTGGGCTCGGTGTGCACCTGATTCCCGGGCGTCATCCTAGGTGGACGGCGAACGACGAGGGCCCCGGCACATGACCGGGGCCCTCGACAGCGAACAACGGGCTATCTGACGAAGCCGGCCGCCTGCTCGGTGAGCTCGATGAGCGGCGACGGCGCGACACCGAGCGCCAGCGTGGCGATCACGCCGATGCCGAGCACCGCCGAGGTGAGGAAGCCCGGGATCGAGACCGCCGGGGTGGACTCGCCCGGTTCGGAGAGCCACATCAGCACCACGACCCGCAGGTACGGGAAGGCCAGCAGCATGCTGGTGATCACGCCGAAGATCACCAGCCAGGTCTGCCCGCCCTCGATCGCCGCCCCGAACACCGCGAACTTGCTGGTGAAGCCGCTGGTCATCGGGATGCCGGCGAAGGCGAGCAGGACGAACGTGAAGGTGGCCGCGAGCAGCGGGCTCTTGCGGCCGACGCCGGCCCACCGGGACAGGTGGGTGGCCTCGCCGTCGGCGTCGCGCACCAGGCTGATGATCGCGAACGCTGCGAGCACCGAGAACCCGTACGCCACCAGGTAGAACATCGTGCTGCTGAGACCCTGCTCGTTGAGCGCCAGGACACCCACCATGAGGTATCCGGCGTTCGCGATGGAGGAGTACGCCAGCAGGCGCTTCAGGTCGGTCTGGGTGACCGCCAGCACCGCGCCGATGAACATGGTGAGCACCGCGATCGCACCGAGGACCGGCTGGAAGTCCCAGCGCACCCCCTCGAACGCCACGTAGAGCACCCGCAGCAGGGCACCGAAGGCCGCCACCTTGGTGCAGGCGGCCATGAACGCGGTGACCGGCGTCGGGGCGCCCTGGTAGACGTCCGGGGTCCAGACGTGGAACGGCGCGAGAGCCGCCTTGAACAGCAGGCCGATCGCGAGCAGGCCCAGCCCGGCATAGAGCAGCACCTGGCTCTGCGTCGGGTTGGCGACCGCCGCGTGGATCCTGTCCAGCTGGATCCCGCCGGCAAAGCCGTAGAGGAAGGCGACACCGAACAGGAAGAAGGCGGAGGCGTACGAGCCGAGCAGGAAGTACTTGAGCGCGGCCTCCTGGCTGAGCAGTCGCCGGCGGCGGGCCAGCGCGCAGAGCAGGTAGAGCGGCAGCGAGAAGACCTCCAGCGCCACGAACATGGTGAGCAGGTCGTTCGCGGCGACGAACAGCAGCATGCCGCCGAGTGCGAACGTGGTCAGCGGGTACACCTCGGTGGAACCGGGCTGCCCGCCGGCCTGCTCCATGTCCTTGCGCGAGCCGACCGTGACGGCGGCCTGCGAGACGAACGCGCCGCCCTTCTCGATCGAGCGCTCGCCGATCAGCAGCAGCGAGACCCCGCCGAGCACCAGGATCGTGCCCTGCAGGAAGAGGGTCGGCCCGTCGACCGCGACCGCCCCGCCGATGGTGATCGTACGAGTGCCCCGTTCCAGCACCACCGCGGTCAGCGCCGCGACGACCGCGAGCAGCGCCAGCCCGAGCTGGACGCCGTTACGAACCTTCCGGGGGGCGATGATCTCGACGAGAACGCCGACGCACGCCGCCCCGAAGAGGATCAGCATGGGCAGCAGTGCCCCGTAGTCGATCGAGGGCAGTTCGAGTTGTTCCATGGCTCAGCCGCCCACCTTTCCGTCGGCCACCGCGGTGGGAGCCGGGTCGGTCTTGCCGACGTCCTGCAGGGTCGCCTGCACCGCCGGGTTGATCACGTCGGTGATCGGTTTCGGATAGAAGCCGAGCACCAGCAGGAGCGCGATCAACGGGGCGACCACGACCTTCTCCCGCAGGGTGAGGTCCTTCTGCATGGCCGGCACCTCGGTCAGGGCCGGGTTGAGGGTGCCCTGGGTGGTGCGCTGGATCATCCAGAGCACGTACGCCGCGGCCAGGATGATGCCCAGCGTCGCGATCACCGCGATCGGCTTGTTCGTGCTGAACGTGCCGATCAGCACCAGGAACTCGCTGACGAACGGCGCCGTGCCGGGCAGGGCCAGGGAGGCCAGACCGGCGAAGAAGAACACCCCGGCCAGCACCGGCACCAGCTTGCCGGCCCCGCCGAAGTCGCTGACGAGCGCCGAACCGCGCCGGGCCACGAACATCCCGACCACGATGAAGAGCAGGCCGGTGGCGAGGCCGTGGTTGACCATGTAGAGCACCGCGCCGGTGCCCGCCTGGGTGGTGAAGGCGAAGATGCCGATGCCGATGAAGCCGAAGTGGGCGATCGACGTGTACGACACCAGCCGCTTCAGGTCGTTCTGGCCGACCGCGAGCAGCGCCGCGTAGATGATGCCGATGACGGCCAGGATCAGCGCGGCCGGCGCGAACCAGCGCGACGCCTCCGGGAAGAGCGAGAGGCAGTAGCGCAGGATGCCGAACGTGCCGACCTTGTCCATCACGCCGACGAGCAGCGCGGCCGCACCGGCCGGGGCGGCGCCACCGGAGTCCGGCAGCCAGGTGTGGAACGGGAAGAACGGCGCCTTGATCGCGAACGCCACGAAGAATCCGAGGAACAGCCAGCGTGCGGTGTTCGTGTCCAGCGAGGCGGCACCCTGTGCCAGCTCGGCGAAGTCGAACGTGTTGCCGCCGACCACCCACAGCCCGATCACGGAGGCCAGCATGAACAGGCCGCCGACCAGGCTGTAGAGGAAGAACTTCACCGCCGCGTACTGCTTCTGGCCGCTGCCGAAGGACCCGATGATGAAGTACATCGGGATCAGCATGACCTCGAAGAACACGTAGAACAGGAAGACGTCCGCCGCGGCGAACACACCGATCATCGTGAACTCGAAGGTGAGCAGCAGCGCGAAGTAGGCCGGGGCCGACCGCGTGCTCTGATCCACGTCGTGCCAGGACGCCAGGATGACGACCGGGAACAGCACGGCGATCAGCATCAGCATGACGAGCGCGATGCCGTCGGCGGCGAAGGTGAAGTTGACACCCCAGGCCGGGATCCACGGGTAGGACTCGTGGAACTGGAACCGGTCGCCGTCGATGGTGAACGCGGTCCACATGACGATGCTCAGCACGAGCACCACCAGCGACCAGATCAGCGCGACAAGCTTCGCCAGCTCGGCCTTCGTCCGGGGGATGAAGGCCACCACCGCGGCCCCTACCAGAGGCAGAAGCGTCAGGATGGAGAGGAAAGGAAACTCGCTCACACCAACCACCCCAGCTGGATCGCGATGAAGGCGCCGACGACGAGCATCGCGCCGGTGAGCATCGACAGGGCGTACGAGCGCACGAACCCGGTCTGGAGCCGCCGCAGCCGCCCGGACCCGCCGCCGACCGCGGCCGCGATGCCGTTGACCACGCCGTCGACGCCCCGGTTGTCGAGGAAGACCAGGAACCGGGTGAGGTAGATGCCCGGCCGCTCGAACACCGCCTCGTTGAACGCGTCGGTGTAGAGGTTGCGCCGGGCCGCGGTGACCAGCACCCCGGCCGGTTCCGGCTCCAGCGCCGTACCCCGGCGGAACAGCGACCAGGCCAGACCGGCGCCGATGACGGTGACCAGCAGGGACAGGATCGTGATCACCGTGTGCGACAGCACGCCGTGCGGCTCCGCCTGCTCCGCGCCGAAGACCGGCGTCAGCCAGTCCGCCACGCTCGTGCTCATCAGCCAGCCGGCCGCGACCGAGCCGACCGCCAGCAGGATCAGCGGAATGGTCATGATCGGCGGGGACTCGTGCGGGTGCTGGTTGTCCTCGGTCCAGCGGGCCGGGCCGTGGAAGGTCAGCACGAAGAGCCGGGTCATGTAGAAGGCGGTCAGACCCGCGCCGAGCAGCGCGGCCAGGCCGAACACCCAGGCTTCCCAGACCACCTCACGCTCGAAGGCGGCCGCGATGATCGGCTCCTTGGAGAAGTAGCCGGAGAGCGGCGGGATGCCGATGATCGCCAGCCAGCCGGTGGCGAACGTGATCCAGGTGATCTTCATATGCTTGGAGAGCGCACCGAACCGGCGGATGTCGACCTGGTCGTGCATGCCGTGCATGACCGAGCCGGCCCCGAGGAACATGTTCGCCTTGAAGAAGCCGTGCGCCAGCAGGTGGATGATGGCCAGCGCGTACGCGCCACCGCCCAGCCCGACGCCGAGGAACATGTAGCCGATCTGGCTGACCGTCGACCAGGCCAGGACCCGCTTGATGTCGTCCTTGGCCGCGCCGATGATGCAGCCCATCAGCAGGGTGATCGCGCCGACCGCGACCGTGACCAGCTGCAGGGTCTCGTTCGCCGAGTAGACCGGGTTGGACCGGGCGATCAGGTAGACACCGGCGGTGACCATGGTCGCCGCGTGGATGAGCGCCGACACCGGGGTCGGGCCCTCCATCGCGTCCGGCAGCCAGGCCTGCAGCGGGAACTGACCCGACTTGCCGCAGGCACCGAGCAGGAGCAGCAGCCCCAGCACCAGCACCGTGGTCGCGGAGAGCCCGCTCAGGCCGTTGAAGACCGCGGCGTAGTCGGTGGTCCCCAGCGTGACGAACATGATGAAGATGCCGATGGCGAGGCCGGCGTCGCCGACCCGGTTCATCAGGAACGCCTTCTTGCCGGCGGTGGCCGCCGACGGCCGGGTGTACCAGAACGAGATCAGCAGGTACGACGCCAGACCGACGCCCTCCCAGCCGAAGTACAGCATCACGTAGTTGTTGCCCAGGACCAGCAGCAACATCGCCGCGACGAAGAGGTTGAAGTAGCCGAAGAACCTCCGGCGGCCGGGGTCGTGCTCCATGTAGCCCACGGCGTACAGGTGGATCAGCGAGCCGACGCCGGTGATCAGCAGGACGAAGACACCGGAGAGCGGGTCGAAGAGCAGGCCGAAGTCGACCTGCAGCCGGCCCACGGCGATGAATTCCCAGAGGCTGAGCTCGGCTGAGCGCCGCCCCTCCTCCAGGCCGGAGAGCGAGATGAAGAAGATCAGCCCGAGCACGAACGAGGCGGCGACCGAGAGGACGCCGAGCCAGTGCCCCCACCGGTCGGCGCGCTTGCCGAGCAGCAGCAGGACGGCCGCGCTGGCGAGCGGGATCGCCACGAGCAGCCAGATGAGGCTCAACACTCCCGTCGCGGGGGCGAACTCCACAGTTCTTTCCACGTGAAGGCCCTTCAGTACTTGAGGAGGTTCGCGTCGTCGACGCTCGCCGAGCGCCGCGTACGGAAGATCGACATGATGATGGCGAGGCCGACCACGACCTCGGCTGCCGCGACGACCATCACGAAGAACGAGATGATCTGGCCGTCCAGGCTGCCGTTGATCCGGCTGAAGGTGACCAGCGCCAGGTTCGCCGCGTTCAGCATCAGCTCGATGCACATGAACAGCACGATGGCGTTACGGCGGATCAGCACCCCGGCGGCGCCGATGGTGAACAGGATGGTCGCCAGGACGAGGTAATAATCCGGGGTCATTTCTCGGTTCCCTTCGGGGCCGCCTCGAGCTCGCTCAGCTCACGGACCGGGAGGATCGGCGAGATGCTGCGTTCGGCGCCGTTGCCGTCCGGCAGCCGGGCCGGCGCGGCCACCGACATGGTGTTCGCGTAGACGCCGGGGCCCGCCTTCGGACCGGGGTAGTTGCCCGGCCGGAAGCGCTCCTTCATCCGGGTGACCTGGTCGCGGACGTCCTCCTTCACCTTCTCCACGTGCGCCATGATCATCGCGCCGACCGCGGCCGTGATGAGCAGCGCCGACGTCACCTCGAAGGCGAAGACGTACTGGGTGAAGAGGAGGGCGGCCAGGCCCTGGACGTTGCCGTTGGCGTTGGCCTCGGTCAGCCCGGCCACGAACGACGTGCCGAGCGACCGGGCCAGTCCGGTGGCGATCAGCGCGGCGAAGCCGACACCGAGCACGATCGCGGCCAGTCGCTGACCGCGCAGTGTCTCGATCAGTGAGTCCGAGGCGTCCCGGCCGACCAGCATCAGCACGAACAGGAACAGCATCATGATCGCGCCGGTGTAGACGATGACCTGCACCATGCCGAGGAACGGCGCCGAGTTGATCACGTAGAAGACGCCGAGGCAGAGCATCGTCACGACCAGCCAGAGCGCGGAGTGCACCGCGTTGCGGGCCAGGACCATGCCGAGCGCGCCGATCACCGCGACCGAACCGAGGATCCAGAAGGCGACCTGTTCGCCGGTCGACACCTCCATCACGCCGCACCCCCCGTGGCGTCGGTCGCCTCGTTGGTGGCCCACGGCGCCCGCTCCGCGCCGACCGAGGTGCCCGGGTTGGTGAGAGCGCCGACGTAGTAGTCCTTGTCGGTCTCACCCAGGCGCATCGGGTGCGGCGGCTGCTCCATGCCGGGCAGCAGCGGGGCCAGCAGTTCCTTCTTCGTGAAGATCAGGTCCTGCCGGTTGTCCCGGGCCAGCTCGTACTCGTTGCTCATGGTCAGCGAGCGGGTCGGGCAGGCCTCGATGCAGAGCCCGCAGAAGATGCACCGGGCGTAGTTGATCTGGTAGATCTTCGCGTACCGCTCGCCTGGCGAGAACCGCTGCTCGTCGGTGTTGTCCCCGCCCTCGACGTAGATCGCGTCGGCCGGGCAGGCCCAGGCGCACAGCTCACAGCCGATGCACTTCTCCAGGCCGTCCGGGTGCCGGTTGAGGATGTGCCGCCCGTGGTAGCGCGGCGCCGGCTTCGGCGGGGAGAACGGGTAGTCAGTCGTGATCACCTTGCGGAACATGTGCGCAAAGGTCACGCCGAAGCCCTTGAAGGAACCGGTGAACGTGCCCACGTCACACCTCCATCCCTCGTTCGGACCGAGATTCGGACTGAGATTCGGACTCGCCGCCGACGGTGGCCGGGGTTCGCTCGGCCACGGCTCGGCGGGCACGTGGGCTCGGCGGCACCTGCAGGTCCATCGGTGGCACCGGGAAGCTGCCCGGCGGCCGCTGGTGGATCTGCTCCTCCAGGGACAGTTGCCGCGGCTTCTTCTTGGCCGGCCAGCCCCAGGCGACGGCCAGCACCACCACCGCGATGGCGACGGCGGAGATCAGCCGGGCCTCGGTGGTGAACCCGCGGGCCACCTTGAAGTACGCCAGGAAGAGGATCCAGACCAGGTTGACCGGGATCAGCACCTTCCAGCCGAACCGCATGAACTGGTCGTAGCGCATCCGCGGCAGCGTGGCCCGCAGCCAGATGAAGCCGAAGAGCAGCGCGAACACCTTGAGGAAGAACCAGATCAGGCCGAAGTAGCCGGCGTTGGCGCCCTCCCAGACCGCGGTGATCGGCCACGGGGCCCGCCAGCCGCCCAGGAACAGCGTCGTGCAGAACGCCGAGACGGTGATCATGTTGATGTACTCGGCGAGGAAGAACAGCGCGAACTTGAACGACGAGTACTCGGTGTGGAAGCCACCGACCAGCTCGGACTCCGCCTCGGGCAGGTCGAACGGCGCCCGGTTGGTCTCACCGACCGCCGCGATCATGTAGATGATGAAGCTCGGCAGCAGCTGCACCGCGTACCAGCCGGGGGCGGTCAGCTCGACGCCGCCGATGGTCACCGGGCTGCCGTCGGCCTGCGCCGCGACGATCTGCGAGGTGCTCATCGTGCCGGCGGTCATGAACACCGCCACGATCGACAGGCCCATCGCGACCTCGTACGAGATCATCTGCGCGCTGGACCGGAGACCACCGAGCAGCGGATAGGTCGAGCCGGACGCCCAGCCGGCCAGCACCACGCCGTAGACGCTCATCGAGGAGCAGGCGAGCAGCACCAGCACCGAGACCGGCACGTCGGTGAGCTGCAGCGCGGTCTGCTGACCGAACATGTTCACCACGCCGCCGAACGGGATCACCGAGAACGCGGTGAACGCCGTGGTCGCGGAGATCACCGGCGCGATGAAGTAGACCACCTTGTCGGCGGTCTTCGGGATGATCTCCTCCTTGAACGGCAGCTTCAGGCCGTCGGTGAGGCTCTGCAGCCAGCCCTTCGGGCCCACCTGGTTGGGGCCCGGGCGGACCGCCATCCGGGCCACGACCTTGCGCTCATAGTTGATCGTGAACAGCGTCATCAGCAGGAGCAGCACGAACACGCCGAGCAGCTTGATGAGCGTGATCCACCAGACGTCGTTCTCGAACGTCTCGAGCGTCGGATCGACGGCGTGCGCCGCCAGGACTACGGAGTTCACTGGGTAGCTCCCTCGGCCAGGATCGGACCGGGCACCCCGGCCGTCAGCTTGACCACCGCGCCGGCGGTGACGCCGAGGCTGCGGCGCACCGTCGAGCCCGGCGAGTTGGTGGGCAGCCAGACCACCCGCGGCGGCAGGTCGGTGATCGCGGCCGGCAGCGTGACCGCACCGCGGCCGGTGCCGACCGTGACCAGGTCACCGTCGACGACACCGAGCTCCTCGGCCAGGTCCTTGCCGAGGCGCACCACCGGCGGCCGGGCCGTGCCGGCCAGCACCTGGTCGCCGTCGAGCAGCGAGCCCAGGTCGATCAGCTGGTGCCAGGTGGCGAGAACGGCCTCGTGCTCACCCGTACGCGGAAGGTCTGTCGTCACGGCGGCAGGCTGCGCCGGTCGCGGCGCGCTGCTCGCCGGCATGCTGCCCAGCTCGCGCCGGACGGCAAGGACGTCGCCGGTGTTGAGGGTGACGTCGAGCAGCGCCGCGATCGCCTCCAGCACCCGGCCGTCGGTCATCGCGGCGCCGGGCAGCACCGCGGCGAACGACCGCAGCCGGCCCTCCCAGTCCATGTAGGTGCCGGCCTTCTCGACCGCCGGGGCGATCGGCAGCACCACGTCGGCCCGGCGGGTCACGGCGCTCTGCCGCACCTCCAGGCTGACCAGGAACGGAACCGCGTCGAGCGCCTCCTCGGCCAGCCGCGGGTCGGCCAGGTCGGCCGGGTCCACGCCGCCGACGAGCAGGCCGCCGAGCGTGCCGTCCGCGGCCGCCGCGATGATCCGGTCGGTGTCCCGGCCGGGGGTGCTCGGCAGCACACCCGGCTCGGTCCGCCAGGCCAGCGACAGCTCGGCACGGGCCGCCGCGTCGGTGACCGGCCGGCCACCGGGCAGCAGGTTGGGCAGGCAGCCGGCGTCGAGCGCACCCCGGTCACCGGCCCGGCGAGGCACCCACGCGAGACGAGCACCACTGCGGGCGGCCAGGTCGGCCGCCGCGGTGAGCCCGCCCGGCACGGTGGCCAGCCGCTCACCCACGATCAGCAGTGCGCCGGGCGCGCTGAGCGCGCCGGCGACGGCCGCGTCGGTGTTGAGCAGCCGGGCCTCATCGCCCGGCACGGCCGCGATCAGCGCGGCGCCGAGCTTCTCAAAACCCCGGGAGAGGTACGGGGCGACAGCCGTCACCGTGAGCTTGCGCTTCACGTGGCCCTTGCGGAGCCGCAGGAAGAGGATGGGGCACTCCTCCTCCGGCTCGAGTCCCACGATCACGACCGACGGGGCGTTCTCCACGTCGGCGTAGGTGACCTCGGAGGATCCGGCCACCGTGGCGGCGAGGAAGTCCGCCTCCTCGGTCGACGACAGCGGCACACCGGAGGCGCGCACCGGACGGGCCCGGAAGTCGATGTCGTTGGTGCCGAGGACGGTGCGGGCGAACTTCGCGTACGCGTAGGCGTCCTCGACCGTGAGCCGCCCACCGGTCAGGACCCCCACGCCACGCTCGCGCGCGGCCCGCAGGCCCTCCGCCGCCGCGAGAAGCGCCTCGCTCCAGGAGGCCTCGCGCAGCTCACCGGTGGCCGCGTCGCGGACCAGCGGGGTGGTGAGCCGGTCGGTGGCGGTCGCGTACCGGAAGCCCCAGCGGCCCTTGTCGCAGTTCCACTCCTCGTTCACCGCCGGGTCGTCACCGGCCAGCCGGCGCAGCACCTTGCCGCGGCGGTGGTCGGTGCGCTGAGAGCAGCCGGCGGCACAGTGCTCGCAGGCGCTCGGCGAGGAGACCAGGTCGAACGGGCGGGCGCGGAACCGGTACTGCTCGCCGGTGAGCGCGCCGACCGGGCAGATCTGGATGGTGTTGCCGGAGAAGTACGAGTTGAACGGGACGTCGCCCTCGCCCTCACCGACCTGACCGTCGCCGGTGCCCTCGCCGCCGAAGAAGTCGTCCCGGTAGACGTTGATCTGCTCGCCGGAGGAACGGTCCATCAGGTCGATGAACTTGTCGCCGGCGATCTCCTCGGAGAACCGGGTGCAGCGCTGGCACAGAATGCAGCGCTCCCGGTCCAGCAGCACCTGGCTGGAGATGTGGATCGGCTTCTCGTACTCCCGCTTGTGCTCGTGGAAGCGGGAGTCCGCGCGGCCGCTGCTCATCGCCTGGTTCTGCAGCGGGCACTCGCCGCCCTTGTCGCAGGTCGGGCAGTCCAGCGGGTGGTTGATCAGGAGCAGCTCCATCACGCCGGCCTGCGCCTTCGCGGCGACCGGCGAGCTGAGCTGGGTCTTGACCACCATGCCCTCGGCCACCGTCTGGGTGCACGAGGCGACCGGCTTGCGCTGGCCCTCCACCTCGACGAGGCACTGCCGGCAGGCGCCGGCCGGGGCCAGCAGCGGGTGGTCGCAGAACCGCGGGATGGCGATGCCCATCCGCTCGGCGACCCGGATGACCAGCTCACCCTTCTCCGCAGTGACCTCGACCCCGTCGATGGTGAGGGTGACGGTGTCCGCCCTCTTCTGAACGTCCGTCATCAGTGCGCTCCTACAAGGGACTTCTCGGAGAGCCGCGGCGCGGTGCGGCCCTCGATGTAGCCGAGGTAGTCGTCCCGGAACCACTTGAGCGTCGACACGACCGGCGTCGCCGCGCCGTCGCCGAGGCCGCAGAAGGACCGGCCGAAGATGTTGTCCGCGGTGTCCTGCATGGTGTCCAGGTCGGCGTAGGTGCCCTGGCCGGAGAGGATCCGCCGGTAGGTGCGGACCAGCCAGTAGTTGCCCTCCCGGCACGGGGTGCACTTGCCGCACGACTCGTGGTGGTAGAACTCCAGCCACCGCCACGTGTTGTAGACCGGGCAGTCCTGGTCCGAGAAGATCTGCATCGCCGTGGTGCCGAGGATCGACCCGGCCGCCGCCACCCCCTCGAAGTCCATCGGGGTGTCGATGTGATCGGCGGTCAGGATCGGCGTCGACGAGCCGCCCGGCGTCCAGAACTTCAGGTTGTGGCCCGGCTTCATGCCGCCGGCCAGCTCGATCAGCTCGCGCAGGGTGATGCCGAGGCCGCACTCGTACTGGCCCGGGTTGACCACCCGGCCGGAGAGCGAGTAGATCATCGGGCCGGCCGACTTCTCGGTGCCCATGCTCTTCCACCAGTCCGCGCCGCCCAGCACGATGTACGGCACGCTGGCGATGGTGCCGACGTTGTTCACCACGGTCGGGCTGGCGTAGAGGCCGGCGATCGCCGGGAAGGGCGGGCGCAGCCGGGGCTGGCCACGGAAGCCCTCCAGCGAGTCCAGCAGCGCGGTCTCCTCACCGCAGATGTACGCCCCGGCGCCGCTGTGCACCACCAGGTCCAGGTCGAACCCGGACTTGAGGATGTTCTTGCCGAGGTAGCCCTTGGCGTACGCCTCCCGGACCGCGTTGCGCAGCCGCCGGGCGGCGTGCACCGCCTCACCGCGGATGTAGATGAACGCCCGGTTGGCCCGGATCGCGTACGAGGCGATGATCGCGCCCTCGATCAGCGAGTGCGGGTCGTAAGTCATCAGCGGCAGGTCCTTGCAGGTGCCCGGCTCGCCCTCGTCCGCGTTGATCACGAGGTAGTGCGGCTTGCCGTCGCCCTGCGGGATGAAGCCCCACTTCAGGCCGGTCGGGAAGCCGGCGCCGCCCCGGCCGCGCAGTCCGGAGTCCTTGACCAGCTGGATCAGGTCGTCCGGGTGCACGTCGAGCGCCTTGCGGAGTGCCGCGTAGCCGTCGAGCCGCTCGTAGACCCCGATCTGCCAGGCGTCCGGCGAGAGCCAGCGCTTGGTCAGGACGGGGGTGAGCTTCTGGAGGACCTCCGGCCGTGGCTGGGTCACTTCTCCTCCTCGGTAACGCTCGGGACGTTGCTGGTCGGCTCCTGCGCAGCGCTGCGCTGGCTGACGATTCCCCGGGTGCTGTCACCGGCGGGTTTGCCGTCGCCGGCCGGTTCGTTGCCGTCGACGCCGGCTTCCTCCGCGGAGGCGGTGGCTTCGGGGCGCCCGGGCTCGTCCGCGGTGGGGTTGCGAGACTCCGCCGCGCGTACCTCCGGGTCTTTGACATCACCGGTGTCAGTGGTCCGCCCGGCGTGCCGGCGCTCCTCCACCTTGTCGGCGACCGCGCCGGCCGCCGCCTTGACCGCGCCGGCAGCCTTCTTGGCCACCGTCGTAATGCGGCCCTCCGGCTTGGCCTCGACCGGCTTGTCGGCGTCATCCGTCTTGGGCGGGAGCGCGCTCTCGTCCCGGGCCGGCTTGGTCTTGGTGATCGGGCTCTCCGGGTCGAACCCGGCGACCGCGATGCCGTGCTCCTGCGCCAGCCGGACGCCGCGCAGCGTCGGCGCCCCGGCCACCCCGTCGGCGACCGCGCCGTCGCGCGGGTCGGCGAAGCCGGCCAGCTGGAACTGCATCTCCTTGAGCGAGCAGATGCGCGCGCCCCGGCTGGGCGTGGGCCGCTCGCCCTGGCGCAGCTTCTCCACCAGCTCGACCGCGCTCTCCGGGGTGGCCTCGTCGACCGTGAAGTCGTAGTTGACCGTCACCACCGGGGCGTAGTCGCAGGCCGCCAGGCACTCGGCGTGCTCCAGCGTGATCTTGCCGTCGGCCGTGGTCTGGTCGTGGCCGACGCCGAGGTGCTCGCTCAGCTGGTCGTAGACCTCCTGGCCGCCGAGCACGTTGCAGAGGGTGTTGGTGCAGACGCTGACCAGGTACTCACCGGTGGGCCGGCGCTTGTACATGGTGTAGAACGTCGCCACCGCGCCGACCTGCGCCTTGTTGATCCCGAGGATCTCGGCGCAGAAGGCCACGCCGGTCGGGCTGACGAAGCCCTCCTCGGTCTGCACGAGGTGCAGCAGCGGCAGGAGCGCCGAGCGCTCCCGGCCCGCCGGGTAGCGGGCCAGGATCTCGAGCGCGGGCTCCAGCAGTTTCTCGGCCAGCGGTGCCGCGGCTGGGGAGAAATCCACCGTGGTTTTCGCGGACATCAGCGGTCACACCCACCCATCACGGGGTCCAGCGAAGCGCCGCCGGCGATCACGTCCGCCAGCAGTGCTCCCTCGGCCATCGCGGGGATGGCCTGCAGGTTGACGAAGCTCGGCTCGCGGTAGTGCACCCGGTACGGATGCGTCCCACCATCGGAAACCGCGTGTACGCCGAGTTCGCCACGCGGGTGCTCGACCGCGACATAGACTTGGCCAGGCGGAACCCGGAAGCCCTCGGTCACGAGCTTGAAGTGGTGGATCAGCGACTCCATCGACTGACCCATGATCTTGGCGACGTGCTCGAGCGAGTTGCCGAGCCCGTCGAGACCGAGCGCGAGCTGCGACGGCCAGGCGATCTTCTTGTCCTCGACCCAGATCGGCCCGGGACGGAGCCGGTCCAGCGCCTGCTCGACGATCTTGAGCGACTCCCGGATCTCCGCCACCCGGACCAGGTAACGGCCCCAGACGTCGGCGGTCGTCGCGGTCGGCACGTCGAACTCGTAGTTCTCGTACCCGCTGTACGGCATCGTCTTGCGCAGGTCCCAGGGCAGGCCGGCGGCGCGCAGCACCGGGCCGGTGATGCCCAGGGCCAGGCAGCCGGTGACGTCCAGGACGGCGACGCCCTGCGTCCGCTGCTGCCAGATGACCTGGCTGGAGAGCATGGCCTCGTATTCCTTGAGCTTCTTCGGCAGGTACTTCAGGAAGTCGCGGATCTTGCGAACCGCGGAGTCCGGAAGGTCCTGGGCGAGGCCGCCCGGGCGGATGTACCCGTTGTTCATCCGCAGGCCGGAGGTCTCCTCGAAGATGTCGAGGATGTACTCACGCTCACGGAAGCCGTAGAGCATCATCGAGATCGCGCCCAGCTCCATGCCGGTGGTGGCGAGCCACACCAGGTGCGAGGCGATCCGCTGGAGCTCCATGAACATGACCCGGATGGTGTTGGTCCGCTCGGTGATCTGGTCGGTGATGCCGAGCAGCTTCTCCACCGCGAGGCAGTAGGCCGCCTCGTTGGACATGTTGGACAGGTAGTCCATGCGGGTCACGAAGGTGACGCCCTGGGTCCAGTTCCGGTACTCGAGGTTCTTCTCGATCCCGGTGTGCAGGTAACCCACGACGGGCCGGCACTCGGTGACCGTCTCGCCCTCGAGCTCCAGCACCAGCCGGAGCACGCCGTGCGTGGACGGGTGCTGCGGACCCATGTTGACGACGATCTTCTCGTTGCTGAGCGGGTCGACGCTGGCGGTCAGCGTGTCCCAGTCGCCGCCGGTGACCGTGAAGACCCGGCCCTCGGTGGTTTCGCGCTCGGTTGCGTACTCGGATGTCGTCACTGGTAGACCCTCCGCTGGTCGGGCGGCGGGATCTCGGCACCCTTGTATTCGACCGGCACGCCGCCGAGGGGGTAGTCCTTGCGCTGGGGGTGGCCCTCCCAGTCGTCCGGCATCAGGATCCGGGTGAGGTTCGGATGCCCGGCGAAGACGACGCCGAACATGTCGTAGACCTCCCGCTCCTGCCAGTCGGCCGTCGGGTAGACCTGGGTGACGCTCGGGACGGTCGTGCCGTCCGCCACCGCGACCTCCAGACGCACCCGCCGCCGGTACGTCATCGAGGTCAACTGGTACGTCACGTGGAACCGACGCTCGTCGGTGCCGAGGTAATCCACCGCGTCCACCGACGAACAGAGCTCGAACCGCAACGACTCGTCGTCGCGCATTACCTGACACACTTCGGCGATACGTTCGGGACGTACGTGAAGTGTGAGTTCCGCCCTATCCACGACCACCTTCTCGATGGCTTCGTTGATGGCCGGATAAGCTTCCTCCAACGCGTCATAGACGTCGTCGAAATAACTGCCATAAGGCCGTGGGCTGTCAAAAACAGCAGGTCGCGGGCGGACCAGACGACCGAAGCCGGAGACGTCGCCGGTTCCTTTGACACCGAACATGCCCTTATCCGGGCTGGGCGGTGTCTGCGCGGGTGCACCAATCTCCGCACCTACCGGTGCGGTAGTCGGAACACCACCCTCAGTTCCCGACTGAATTGTCATTTGCCCACCTCCCGCAAATGCGGCTGGAGCTTCATCCAGTTCTCGATCCGCAATTGCTCCTCACGGCCTTCCTTGACGGCCTGGGTCCACTCGGCGCGACGGGCCTTGTCGACCCGGTACGACGACGGCATGGCGCCCGGAGCAACGATCGGGACGTCGCCCTGAGCCTTGCGGGCCTCGAGCATCTTGCGCCCGTTCGGTCCGAGCGGCTGGGCCATCACCTTCTCGCGCATCTTGAGGATCGCGTCGATCAGCATCTCCGGCCTGGGCGGACAGCCCGGCAGATAGATGTCGACCGGGATGATGTGGTCCACGCCCTGGACGATCGCGTAGTTGTTGAACATGCCGCCGGACGAGGCGCAGACACCCATCGAGATCACCGAGCGGGGTTCCGGCATCTGGTCGTAGATCTGCCGCACGACCGGAGCCATCTTCTGGCTCACCCGGCCGGCGACGATCATCAGGTCGGCCTGCCGGGGCGAGGCCCGGAACACCTCCATCCCCCAGCGACCCAGGTCGTAGTGGGGTCCGCCGGAGGCCATCATCTCGATGGCACAGCAGGCGAGGCCGAAGGTGGCGCCCCAGAACGACGACTTGCGGGCCCAGTTGGACAGCTTCTCCACGCTCGTCAGCAGGATGCCTGACGGGAGCTTCTCTTCGATTCCCATGCTTATCAGTCCCAGTTCAGGCCGCCGCGCCGCCACACGTACGCGTAGGCGATGAAGACGGTGAGGATGAACAGGACCATCTCCACGAACCCGAACAGGCCGAGCGCGTCGAAGGACACGGCCCACGGGTACAGGAAGATGGTCTCGATGTCGAAGATGATGAAGAGCATCGCGGTCAGATAGAACTTGACCGGGAACCGGCCGCCGCCGATCGGTTGTGGTGCGGGCTCGATGCCGCATTCATAGGCGTCGAGCTTTGCCCGGTTGTATCTCTTCGGCCCGACGATCGGTGCGACGGACACCGAGAACAACGCGAAGAGGGCGCCAAGGATCAGCAACCCGACGATCGGGACATAAGGGTTGATCGTCATCACTACTCCCGTACGACTGTTAGCCGCTTCACACTAGTTACTGTGGTTCTGTAGTCCTTTGGTCGGGGTGCCCTAATTCGCCGTCAGACGGCGGGCGCCACCTTGGTGAGGCCGTTGATGATGCGGTCCATGGCGTCGCCACCCCGGGGGTCGGTGAGGTTGGCCAGGAGCTTGAGAACGAACTTCATGAGCAGCGGCTGGGGCATGCCGTACTTCGTGGCGAGCCGCATGATCTGGGGGTTGCCGATCAACTTCACGAATATCCCGCCGATCCGGTAGTAACCACCGAACCGCAGACTCAATTCGGCGGGATACGCACGCAGCGCGCGCTCCCGCTCCGGGCCGGCCGGGCGTGCCAGGGCCTGCACGGCCACCTCGGCCGCCATCTCGCCGGACTCCATCGCGTACGCGATGCCCTCGCCGTTCATCGGGTTGACCATGCCACCGGAGTCGCCGACCAGCATCACCCCGCGGGTGTAATGGGGCACCCGGTTGAAGCCCATCGGCAGCGCGGCGCCGAGAGTCTGACCCTCCGCATTGGCCTCGTCACGCAGGCCCCAGTCCTCCGGGGTGGTGCCGAGCCAGTCGGTCAGCAGGGCGCGGTAGTTGGTCTTGCCGAACGCGTCGGACGAGTTCAGGATGCCGAGCCCGACGTTCACCCGGCCGTCGCCGAGACCGAAGATCCATCCGTACCCGGGGAGGAGCCGGCCCGGGTCCTGCGCACTGCGCAGCTCCAGCCAGGACTCCAGGAAGTCGTCGTCCGCCTTGACCGCGGACCGATAGTAGCGGCGGACCGCGACGCCGAGCGGACGGTCGTCGCGCTTGGCCAGCCCGAGGGCGAGCGGGAACTTGCCGGAGACGCCGTCCGCGGCGATCACCAGTGGGGCGCGGAACTCCACCGGCTCCCGCTCCGGCCCGGTCTTCGCCTGGACGCCGATCACGTAGCCGTCGTCGTCGAGCACCGGCCCGGTGACGTTCACGCCGGTGCGCAGCAGCGCGCCCGCCTCGGTGGCGCGCTGGGCCAGCATGTCGTCGAAGTCGAGCCGGGTCCGGACCAGGCCGTAGTTGGGGAAGCTGGCCAGCTCGGGCCAGTCCAGCTCCAGGCGGACCCCGCCGCCGATCACCCGCAGCCCGCGGTTGTGCAGCCAGCCCGCCTTCTCGGAGGTGTCCACACCCATCCGGATCAGCTGGCGGACCGCACGCGGGGTGAGACCGTCGCCGCAGACCTTCTCGCGGGGGAACTCGGTCTTCTCCAGCAGCAGCACCCGCACGCCGTGGCGAGCCAGGTGATAGGCCGCGGCTGACCCGCCCGGACCGGCTCCGACCACGATCACGTCCGCCTCGTCGGCGACGATCCCACCTGCTCCGTGGTCGCTCACGGTCCCACCTCCGGTCTCGCGCGAGGCTCGTGAATTAGTTCACAAGCATGCCTCGATCGGAGTGTAGGCCGACAATCGAAGATCTTTGCGCTTAGGTTCCCCTAATTTCGGGGAACGGGCGTCAGACCTGGTCGGAGTCGCGTAGAACCCGGTCCGCCACGCCGAGCGCGGGCCCGTCCAGGTGGTCGCGGATCGTGCCGTCCATGGCCCGGTCCAGCGCGACGATGAGCTCCTCCACCAGATCCTGGGCGAGCAGCGGGTCCTGTGCCGCGACCATCCGCAGGCGGGTGGCCAGCTCGGTGGCGCGCCGCTCGCCGGCCTCGCCCTCGTCGATCGCGATGTCGATGTCGGTGTCCTCGAGATGCCCGATCTTCGTCATGAAACCGAGCTAAACAGCGAGTTCGCCGCCTTGTATGCCGAATGCCGGATTTATACCCGAGTGGCGCGATGCAGCGCGACGATGCCGCCGGTCAGGTTGCGCCAGCCCACCCGGTCCCACGGCCCGGCCTCGGCGATCCGGGTCGCCAGACCCTGCTGATCCGGCCAGGCCCGGATCGATTCGGCGAGATAGACATACGCCTCCGGGTTGCTGGAGACGCCGCGCGCCACCGCCGGCAGCGAGCGCATCAGGTACGACAGGTAGACCGTCCGGAACGCCGCGTTGGTCGGGTGGCTGAACTCGCAGACCACCAGCCGGCCACCGGGCCGGACCACCCGGCCCAGCTCACGCAGCGCAGCCGAGGTGTCGACCACGTTACGCAAAGCAAAGGAGATGGTCACCGCGTCGAAGGCGGCGTCGGCGAACGGCAGCCGCAGCGCGTCCCCCGCGAGCAGCGGCACCTCCGGCCGGCTGCGGCGCCCCGCCCGCAGCATGCCCACCGACAGGTCGGCGCCGACCGCGAACGCGCCGGACCGGCCCAGCTCCTCCGTGGAGACGCCGGTGCCCGCGCCCACGTCCAGAACCCGCTCGCCCGGCCGCAGAGCCAGAGCGGCCCGCGTGGCCCGGCGCCAGCCGCGGTCCTGTCCGAAGGAGAGGACCGTGTTGGTCAGGTCGTAGCGGTCGGCCACGCCGTCGAACATCTCGGCGACCTCGTGCGGCTGTTTCCCCAGATCTGCGCGCGTCACAACACCAACAATGCCCCATCCGACCGCCCCACCCGCCACCCATAAACCGGAAGAGACTGCCTTCACAAACAGAACGAGCGGGATGGTCACCCATCCCGCTCGCGCCTTGTGCGTTATATATACGACCGCCATCGGTCGGGTCCGACATCCCGTCACCGGCGCTGACCGCGGCGGGCGACGACTGAGTTGTTCCGTTGCCTTACGCAGGCAACCTAACCAGCCCACACCCGCCGGGACAGTCAACCGGCGGCCTCGTTACGAAGGAGCAACCCGCCCTCAACGGTCCGGTGATCCGACCCCTGGCCGAACGGCGGAGTCGCACCCCCCGTTCAGGGGATCAGGACTCGTCGTCGGGCGCGACGACCACGATCCGGCGCCGCCGGGCCGCCAGGAACAGCAGGAGTCCGGCAACGACCACGGCCGCACCCGTCGCGGCGACACCGGTCGCCACCGGTCCGGTGATCGGCAGGGTCGGGTCGTCCTCGCCGCCCTCGCCGCCACCGGAGCCGGCACCGGCGCCCGCGGTCGCGCTCGGGCTGGAGGTGGGGCTTACGCTCGGGCCGGCGCTGGAGCTGGAGCTCGGGCTGGGGCTGGCGGACTTGACGAGGGCCGCGAAGTTGTCGGTCTCCAACTGGCCGTCGTTCGGCCCCATCGGGACCACGTCCGACGGCTCCAGCACACCACGGGTGACCTGCTCGGCCCGCTCGCCGGTGACCCCCGCACCGACGACGGTGGCGGTACCACCGGTGGCCCTCCCCTTGGCGGTACCGCGGGCATACACCGGCAGCCCCATCGCCCACGTCGAGGCCTCCTGGCCGGCCGACTCCGGCTGCAGCACCAGGCCCTTGAATGAACAGGTGATGTCCTCCGAGCTGTAATAGCACCCGGCGAACCGCGGATCCGACCGCATCACGTCCTGGTCGAAGAGGATGTGCGAGTTGGGCAACTGCACATCGAGCGACAGAGCCCCGGCCGGCTCCTTGCCGCGGTTGGCGAAGGCGACGATCAGCATGCCCTTCTCGCCCGGCGCCAGCTCGCCCACCGTCACCCCGGAATCGGTGACCTTGGCCGGTACATCCCAGGCGTGCACGGCCACGCTCGCCCGCTTGCCGACCGTGAGCGGGAAGCTGAACCGCTGCGGCGCCTGCGGGTTGTAACCGTCGAACATCGGCCACATGACGAGCCGGCCGGCCGGGGTGATCGGCTGGTCCGCCTCCGCCGACAGCGTGGCGCGCATCTCCGCCGACTCGCCCGGCTGCAGCGTCGACTTGCTCAGATGACAGTCCGACGTCCGAATGGGGCCGGGATCGCAGACACCGGCCGGACTGAAGTGGATCTTCTCCCACGCGTAGGACTCGTGATCGACCGTCAGCTTGACGTTCTTCATCGCGCCGGGACCGTTGTTGGTCACCTTCACGACGACGTTCTTGGTCTCGCCAGGCTCCACCTCGCCGCTCGACAAGGTGACCGTCGCCTGCGGCACCGCCGCGGCCTGTGCCGCCGGAACGCTCGTCAGCCCAGCGACCACCAGCGACGCCACCGCGGCGACGCCGAGGCGCAATGCTCCCCGCATCTCATTGACCTCCGTCTTCGATGAAGCATCGAAGGTAGCGGTGATCACAAAGGAGGGCGACCCCGGGTTCAGTTCACCTCGACGAGCGGCAGCTCGGTGCGGCCCGCCCCACCACCGGGAATAGCGATCGAGGAGAAGTGCGACACCACGCGCTCGTCCGTCGGGTCATCCGCCGGCGTGTGGTGCACGGCCAGATGCCGATACCAGGTGTCACGCTGCGCCGGGATCCGGTCAGCGGTGCGGATCATCGAGATCAGCTCCTGCAGGTTCGACCGGTGCCGGGCGCCGGCCGAGGAGATGACGTTCTCCTCCAGCATGATCGAGCCGAGGTCGTCGACACCCATGTGCAGCGAGAGCTGACCGATGTCCTTGCCGGTGGTGAGCCAGGACGCCTGCAGGTGCGCGACGTTGTCGAAGAACAGCCGGGAGACCGCGATGAACCGCAGATACTCCATCGTGGTGGCCTGGGTGCGGCCCTTCAGGTGGTTGTTCTCCGGCTGGTAGGTCCAGGGGATGAAGGCGCGGAACCCGCCCACGTCGTGCGACTGCTCGACGGCGTCGTCACGGTAACCGTTCCCGACGGCGAGGTCCTGCACCTCCCGGATCATCCGGATGTGCTCGATGCGCTCGGCGTTGGTCTCCCCCGTACCCATCATCATGGTGGCGGTGGAGGAGAGGCCGTTGCGGTGAGCAACGGCCATGACCTCGAGCCAGCGCGCACCGCTCTCCTTGAGCGGGGCGATCGCCTTGCGGGGCCGGTCCGGCAGCATCTCGGCGCCGGCGCCGGCGATCGAGTCCAGGCCGGCCGCCTTGATCCGGACCACCGCCTCCTCGATCGAGACGTCCGAGACCTTCGCCATGTGCAGGATCTCGCTCGGGCCGATGGAGTGGATGGCGAGCTGCGGGAACGCCTGCTTGACCGAGGAGAAGAGCTCCTCGTAGTACTCCACCCCGAAGTCCGGGTGGTGGCCGCCCTGCAGCATCACCTGGGTGGCGCCGAGGTCGACCGCCTCGCGGCACCGGTGCAGGATCTCCTCGGTCGGGTGGGTCCAGCCCTCTTTGTGCTTGGGCGCCCGGAAGAACGCGCAGAACTTGCACGCCGTGACGCACACGTTCGTGTAGTTGATGTTCCGGTCGATCAGGTAGGTGACGATCCCGTCCGGGTAGCGACGGCGCCGGACCGTGTCGGCCGCCTCGCCGAGCGCGTGGAACGGGGCCTGCGTGTAGAGCAGCAGCGCCTCCTCGGGCGTGATCCGCCCACCGTCGGCACCGCGCTGCAGGATGCTGTCGATCTCCGGGTTCGCCGTCACGACCAGAAGCGTACGTCCAGTCGGTGTCAACCGTCAGCGGCGAGGGTCACGGCAGGCTTTCGGCTGCCCCGGCGGCTAGTCTCGACAGGTCGTTCAGGGGGTGGAAGTGCTCGTCGTTCATGGCGGCTGGGTTCCGGGCAGGGGCCGGCCGGGCCGGCTGGTGCTCTGGGCCGAGGACCCGGAGTTGCCGTTGACCACCACCTCGCGGGCGAAATCCCGGCCGCATCCGTTCGCCGCTTCCGCCGAAGCCCTCCTCGAGGCGATCGGCGGCGAGTTCGCGGAGGCCGATGCAAACTCAGCCGATCGGCGCCGGCTTCCCAGCGGGTCCGGCTTGGTTCACCTTCCCGGTACGGCACGCGGACCGCTCCCCTCACCCGAGACCGGGGCCGAGGCGCCCACCCGGGGCATCCGGCTGAGCGCCTGGACCGTTCCCCTGCTCTCGGTGCCGGGGCACGCCGCCGCGGCGGTGCTGGGCACGCTGGCCGAGCCGGACCCGTCCGCACCCTGGGTCGCCGGCTCGTCGCTGCGCTATCTGGCCCTGCTCGCCGGCTATGCCTGCGACCTGGCCCGGCGCGGCCGGATGCTGCCCCAGCTGGTCGTCGAGGACGGCGTCCCCACCGCGCGCTGGCGCCCGGTGCTGACCGGGGCCGACGCGGCCACCTACCGGGACTTCGCGGCCGGGATGCCGCCGGTGGTCCGCGCGCTGGACACGCCGGACGGGCATCCGCTGGGGCGGACCGTGCGGGACGCGCTGGACACGCTGCTCGACGGCGCGGCCCGCCAGGTGCTGCCGGACCGGCTCATGGTCGGCCAGCGCCCCGGCCCGAAAGCGGCACTGCCGGACCGCTGGGTCGCCGCTCTCACCGCGGCGGATCCGGCCCTGCCCGGCGCCGCCGCCGACGACGTCCGTGAGCTGCGCCAGGCGCTCGACGACTGGATGCGTGCCGCCAACGAGGCGAACGGCCCGATCCGGGTCAGCTTCCGGCTGATCGAGCCGGAGCCCGGCGAGGACGGCTGGGGCCTGGAGTTCGCCGTGCAGTCGGCCGAGGATCCGAGCCTCTACCTGCCGGCCGCGGACCTGTGGGAGGGCGAGCGTTTCCCCGGCCTGCCCCGGCGCCCGGACGAGACCCTGCTGGCCGGGCTGGGCCGGGCGGTCCGGCTCTTCCCGCTGCTGCACGTGGCCCTGCTCGAGCAGCGCCCGGCCGCGATGGAGCTGAGCACCGGCGAGGCGTACGAATTCCTTCGCCAGGTCGCGCCGCTGCTGCAGGCGGCTGGCTTCGGCGTGCAGCTGCCGTCGTGGGCCGGCCGCAAGGCGGTCGGGCTCAAGCTCACCACCCGCTCCAAGTCGAAGGGCCCGGCGTCCCGCGCGGTCGCCGACTCCGGTTTCGGCCTGAACGAGCTGGTCGACTTCCGGCTCGACCTGGTGATCGGCGACGGTGCGGTGAGCGCCGACGAGCTGGCCGAGCTGGCCCGGCTCA
Organism: Actinoplanes sp. NPDC024001; assembly: GCF_040638955.1. Lineage (NCBI taxonomy): Bacteria > Bacillati > Actinomycetota > Actinomycetes > Micromonosporales > Micromonosporaceae > Actinoplanes > Actinoplanes sp. NPDC024001. The sequence continues at coordinate 75,442 of NZ_JBEZZB010000003.1, read as the reverse complement.
AGGTGCCGCTGGTCCGGGTCCGCGGTCAGTGGGTGGAGCTGGACGACCGCCAGCTGAAGGCGGCGCTCAAGGCGGTGAGCCGGCGCCGGGAGGGTGAGCTGACCGCCGCCGAGGTGCTCCAGCAGGTGGTCGACGGCGGCGAGGAGGACCTTCCGCTGGTCGAGGTGGACGCCGACGGCATGCTCGGCGATCTGCTGTCGGGCCAGGCCGCCGACCGGCTGACGCCGCTGCCCACCCCGGCGGGGTTCCAGGGCACGCTGCGGCCGTACCAGGAGCGGGGTCTTTCCTGGCTGCACTTCCTCAGCCGGCTCGGGCTGGGCGGGATCCTCGCCGACGACATGGGTCTCGGCAAGACGGCGCAGACCCTGTCGCTGCTGCTGACCGAGGGCACCACCGGCGAGAAGACCCTGCTGATCTGCCCGATGTCGCTGGTCAGCAACTGGCAGAAGGAGGCCGCCCGGTTCGCGCCGGCGCTGCGCGTCTACGTGCACCACGGTGGCACCCGGCAGCGCGGCGAGGATTTCGACGCCGCGGTCGCCGGCGCCGATCTGGTCCTCACCACGTACGGAACTGCGCTCCGTGATCTTGAGACGTTACGCAGGGTCACCTGGGGCCGGGTGGCGTGCGACGAGGCCCAGGCGATCAAGAACAGCGGCACCCGGCAGTCCCAGGCGGTCCGCGCCATCCCGGCCCGGACCCGGCTGGCGCTCACCGGCACCCCGGTCGAGAACCACCTGGCCGAGCTCTGGTCCATCATGGACTTCTGCAACCCGGGGCTGCTCGGTCCGGCGAAACGGTTCCGCCGCCGCTTCCAGGAGCCGATCGAGGTCCGGCAGGACGCCGACGCGACCGCCGCGCTGAAACGGGCGACCGGGCCGTTCGTGCTGCGCCGCCTCAAGACCGACAAGAGCATCATCTCGGACCTTCCGGAGAAGAACGAGATGAAGGTGTGGTGCTCGCTCACCCCCGAGCAGGCCACCCTCTACCAGGCGGTGGTCGAGGACATGATGTCCGAGATCGAGAGCAGCGAGGGCATCCAGCGCCGCGGCAACGTGCTCGCCGCGATGATGAAGCTCAAGCAGGTCTGCAACCATCCTGCGCACCTGCTCAAGGACGGTTCCCGGCTGCCCGGCCGCTCCGGCAAGCTGGCCCGTCTGGAGGAGCTGGCCGACGAGATCGTCGAGGACGGCGACAAGGCCCTGGTCTTCACCCAGTACGCGGAGTGGGGTTCGCTGCTGCAGCCCTATCTCGCCGCCCACCTCGACCGGCCGGTGCTGTGGCTCCACGGTGGACTGAGCAAGGCACGGCGCGACGAGCTGGTCGAGCGTTTCCAGACCGAGAACGAGCCGATGCTGTTCCTGCTCTCGTTGAAGGCAGCCGGAACCGGCCTCAACCTCACCGCCGCGAATCACGTCGTCCACTTCGACCGGTGGTGGAATCCGGCGGTCGAGGATCAGGCCACCGACCGCGCTTTCCGCATTGGACAGTCGCGCAACGTGCAGGTGCGCAAGTTCATCTGCACCGGCACGCTGGAGGAGAAGATCGACGCGATGATCGAGCGGAAAAAGGCGCTGGCCTCGTCGGTCGTCGGCACCGGCGAGCAGTGGATCACCGATTTGAGCACGGATCAGCTGCGCGAGCTGTTCTCCCTCGATCCCGCGGCGGTGAGCTGATGGCGCAGCGCTTCTTCGAGTCCGGGCGTCCGATCGAAGTGGACGGTGGGCTCGCCGTGCGGTCGAAACGCGGCAAGATCGGCGAGCAGTGGTGGTCACGCCGGTTCGTCGACGTCCTGGAAGACATCTGCGATGCGGGGCGCCTCGCCCGCGGCCGGAACTACGCCCGAAAAGGCCAGGTGATGGACTTCTCCCTGGCGCCGGGCAGGGTCGAGGCCCGGGTCCAGGGCTCCCGTCCGACTCCCTACCACGTCACGATCACCATTTCGGCGTACGACGAGGCACTGTGGACGGAGATCACCGAACAGCTCGGCGCCCGCGCTCTCTACCGGGCCGCGCTGCTCGCCGGCGAGATGCCGCACGAGATCGTCGACCTGTTCACCGAACTCGGCGCACCGCTCTTCCCGTCCGAACTGGACATTCACTGCTCCTGCCCGGACTGGGGCGTCCCCTGCAAGCACGGCTCCGCGGCGCTCTACGTGCTGGCCGAGGCCTTCGACGACGACCCGTTCCTGGTGCTGGCCTGGCGTGGCCGCAGCCGCGACGAACTGCTCGATGCGCTGCGCGGCACGCCGGAGCCGGGCGACGAGGCCGTGGTCGATCCGCTCGCGGTTCCGGACGAGCCGCTGGACACCCGCCTGGCCGACTTCTACAGCCCGGCGATCAGCCTCGGGCGGCTGCGGGAGCGTCCGCCGCGCAACACCGCGCCTCCCGAGCTGCTGCTGCGGGCCCTCGACCCGCCACCGGTGAAGATCCGGCACGTCCCACTCGTCGACATTCTCCGCAGCACCTACCGCGACCTGGGCAAGACCGAGGAGTGAGCGGAGACATAGGGTCGGAACATGAGTGAGATGAGCTACCGCCGCCTGGGCGACTCGGGCCTCGTGGTGTCCGTGGTCGGCATCGGCTGCAACAACTTCGGTCGCAAACTCGACGCCGAAGGCACCCGCGAGGTCGTCGACGCCGCGCTGGACGCCGGCATCACACTTTTCGACACCGCCGACATCTACGGCACCCCGCACGGCACCTCGGAGGAGCTGCTCGGCGCCGCGCTCAAGGGCCGGCGTGACGAGGTCGTGCTGGCCACCAAGTTCGGCATGAACATGGAGGGCCTCAACGGCCGCGACTTCGGCGCCCGCGGTTCCCGGCGCTACGTCGTCCGGGCGGTCGAGGCGTCGCTGCGCCGGCTGGAGACCGATTACATCGACCTCTACCAGATGCACGAGCCGGACCCGGCCACCCCGATCGACGAGACCCTGGCCGCGCTGGACGACCTGGTCCGCTCCGGCAAGGTGCGCTACCTGGGCAACTCCAACTTCGCCGGCTGGCAGATCGCCGACGCGGACTGGACCGCCCGGACCAGCGGGCTGACCCGCTTCATCAGCGCGCAGAACCGCTACAGCCTGCTGCACCGCGAGGTGGAGACCGAGGTGGTCCCGGCGTGCGAGCAGTTCGGCCTCGGGCTGCTGCCGTTCTTCCCGCTCGACTCCGGCCTGCTCACCGGCAAGTACCGGCGCGGCGAGCAGCCGTCCGCCGGCACCCGGATGGCGCAGGACCGCTACCGGTCGTGGCTGGACGACGCCGACTGGGACACCATCGAGGCGCTCACCGCGTTCGGCCGGGAGCGCGGGCACAGCCTGCTGGACGTGGCGATCGCCGGCCTGGCCGCCCGTCCCGCGGTGACCAGCGTGATCGCCGGAGCCACCAGCGCCGAGCAGGTGCAGGCCAACGTGGCGGCGGCGTCCTGGGAGCTCAGCGCGGCCGACGTCGCCGCGCTGGACGAGCTGCTGGGCAGCTGAGACGACTCGGGGCCAGGTGCGCTCACGCGCACCTGGCCCCGGTCATACGACGGTCACTCGACGACGGTGACGATCCGGCGGCGACGCGCCATCCGGTACGCGAGAAGCCCCGCCACCAGCAGCACCGCTCCCCCGCCCGCGACCAGCCCGGCCGGCGCGCCGGTGATCGGCAGCCCACCGCCCGATCCGCCGCCGGTCAGCTCGACGGTGAGGGCGGCCTTGTCGTTGCCGCTCTTCGAGTCCTGCACCCCGCCGTGGACGGTGACCCGGCCGGCCTTCTGCTCACCCTCGTCGACCTCGACGATCTCGCCGGTGAAGCCGAACAGGTCCTGCTCACCCTTGCCGACGCTCTCCAGCACCAGGCAGACCCAGTCCCGGCCGGTGAACGGCACCGTGGTGCCGTAGTCGATGTCGGTGGGTGAGGTGCCCGGCATGCACCGCCCGTCGGCCTCGCTCACCAGGATCCCGGCGGGCAGCCGGACCTGGACGTAGAGCAGGCCCTCGGGGCTCATCAGCGGCATCGGGACGGTGCCGGTCGGACCGTGGTTGCGCAGGCCGACCTTCACGGTGCTGGTGTCGCCGATCGCGCCGGTGAAGGCCCCGCCGACGGCGGCGCTGTCCGCGGACGACTTGGGCACCGAGACGGTGAAGTCGGTGAGGTTGTCGTCCGGGTTGAGGTCCTCGGCCTCCTTCGGCTCCTCCGCGGCGGTGCTGAGCGCCTCCAGTTTCAGCTCCGCGCCCTTGGCGGCGGCGCTCTTCGCGGCGAAGTCGAGCACGAACTTGTCGGTCAGCCCGACCGCCGCGACGAAGACCGGGTAGTCGTAGGGGCCGGGGGCGTCTGCCGGAACCTTGATCCGCAGCGGGCTCGACTCGGGCAGGGCGAAGGTGCCGCCGCCCGCGACCGGCTCGTTGAAGACGCACATCAGGCCGCCGAACTCCGGGTCGGCCTGGCAGTTGCGGTATTTCAGCACCGGCTCCACGCCACCGGCGACCGGCAGGACCAGCAGGCCGAGCGCCTCGATGGCCTGGTTGCCGACGTTGCTGACGGTGAACGGCACGTCCGCGGTCTGGCCCCGGCCCAGCTTCAGGTCTTTGATGTCGCCCATCTCCAGGTCGACACCACCCTTGGTGGTCCGCACCACGGTGATCGAGGTCTCGTCGCTCTCCCCGCCGGGGATGCTGGTGGACAGGTCCAGCATCGTCGCCGGGGAGGCCCCGGCGGGCGCCGCCGGCTTCAGCGTGAACGTCATGCTGCGCTGCTCACCCGGCTTGAAGTCGGCCAGCTCGCACTTCGTGGCCTGGCATCCGGCCGGCGCGGTGAATCCGAGGTCCGCGGCGACCGGCTTTCCGGCCGTGCCGAAATGGAGGACGGCGTTCTTGACGACCCGATTGCTGAAGTTGAAAAGGTCGAATTTAACCGTCTTCGATTGACCGTTGATGACGGTCACCGTCTCCGGGCCCAGAACGCCGATGATCGACAGTTCGAGTTCGTCAGGATCGGCAGCCTCGGCGGGCATGGCCAGGCCGGTCAGCGCGAGGCTTCCGGCGACGGCGGGCACGGCGAGACGGCGGAACAAAGCGCGCAGACGCATGGTCACCGACTTCGGGAATGCGGGAAAGTCCGAGGATCGTAAGGCCCGCCCACCCGGAAGATCAAACGTCGGCGAAAAGCAGGCCCGCAGCGGGCAACGGGGGCACTTCACCCCGATCAGCAGCACGGCGGGCGAATTCCCGCACCCCGGCCACCTGCCGCTCACCCAGCGAGAAGTCCAGCGCCCGGAAATAGTTGGCGAGGGTGGCCGCGTCGAACGGCTCCCACCGGGCGGCGGCCTCCGCGACCTCGTCGAGCTCGCCGAGGCAGAGGTCACGGGAGCGCTGGAACGCCTCGTGCACGTCCTTGACCAGGCCGGGGTGGGCGGCGGCGAACTCCTTGCGGACCGCCCAGACGGCGAACACCATCGGCAGGCCGGTCCACTCCTTCCAGGCCTCGGCCAGGTCGATCACCAGCAGCCCGCGGGCCGGCGCCTCATACATCGCCCGCAGCGCGGGGTCGCCGATGAGCACACCGGCGTCGGCCTCCTGCAGCATCTGGGACAGGTCGGGTGGGCAGCGGAAATACTCGGGCTCCGCGCCGTACCTCTCCGCAAGGAGCATCTGCGCGAGCAGCACGCCGGTCCGCGAGGTGGAACCGAGCGCGACCGGCCGCCCGTCGAGCTCGGCCGCAGGCCGGGTCGAGATCAGATTGACCGAGAGGACCGGGCCGTCGCTGCCGACCGCCAGGTCGGGCAGCAGCAGGAGCTCGTCGGCGTGCCGCAGGTACTCCACCAGGGTGATCGGCCCGATGTCCAGATCGCCCGCGACGAGGGCGGCGCTGAGCCGCTCCGGGGTGTCCTTGTGCAGATCGACGTCGAGCAGAGCGCCCGAGCGCATCAGACCCCAGTAGATCGGGAGGCAGTTGAGGAACTGGATGTGCCCGACCCGGGGCCGACGGACGCTGTCGCTCATCCTGCGACGTTATCCAGGATCTCCCCGCGATGGCCGGTCGGCGGCGTCACGGGTGGCTCACGTCGCACCAGCGGCACGCAGGCGAGCGCGGCCAGCAGGCCCATCGCACCGGCGCCCGCGACCAGCACCCGCGGCTCGAACTGCTCGGCCAGCGGACCGGCCACGATCAGGCCGAACAACCCGGCGCCCTGCACCGCCGCGCCGTAGACCGAGAACGCCCGCCCGTGCGCCTCGGCCGGCACCCGGCTCGCGATCGTCACCGTGGTGCAGACGTTGAGCGCGCCGTTCGCGATGCCACCGACGATCCAGAGCGGGATCAGCCACCCGGCCGCCGATGCGGTCGCGGCGGCGACCACGGCCAGGCAGGAGCCGGTGAGCAGCACCAGAACCATCCGAACGGAGATCAGCCGGCGCGGGACCCGCGCGAAGCCCAGCCCGCCGATCAGCATCCCGACCGCCCAGGACGCCATCACGAAGCCGTAGACCGTGGTGGAGGCGCCGAGCGTCTCGCGGATGAAGAACACCTCGAAGACGTTGATCGCGTTCACCCCGGCGACGACCGCCGCGACCGCGACCGTCATCACCATGAGCTCCCGGTCGGCGCGCAGGCGGAAGGTCACGTCATCGACCTGCGGCGCGGGCTTGTTGCCGCGCCGGGTGCGGATCAGCAGGCCGACCGCCACCAGCGCGAGATAGCTGGCAGCGTCCAGCAGCAACGGCACGCGGGCGCCCATCTGCCCGACCAGGACCCCGGCCAGGGCCGGGGCGATCAGCATGCCGACCAGCCCGGCGGTCTGCACGAGGCCGCTCGCCCTGGCCAGGTCGGCGCTGCGCACCATCCCCGGCAGCAGGGCGGAGAGCGTCGGCTGCGTGACGGCGAGGCCGCAGGAGAGCAGCGCGACCAGCGCCACGATCAACACCGGCTGGGTGACGAAGGCGAGCGCCAGGCACACGGCGGCCTGGGCGAGACCCACGACCACCAGCAGCGTACGGCTGTCCGCCCGGTCCACGAGCCGCCCGGCGGGTGCCGCGAGCAGGGTGATCGGAAGGCTGGCCGCCACGAGCAGTCCGGACACCGCAAACCCGCCGTGGCCGGCCTCCTGGAGCACCAGGGCGAGCGTGGTGGCGGCCAGCAGGTCTCCGCAGACCGAGATCGCCCGTCCGGCGGCGGCGAGCCGGACGTCCGCCCAGCGCGACTCAGCAGATGTGAAGGACATACTTCGAAAGTATTCCTTCACATCTGCTGAGGCAAGCCCCTCAGACCTTCGGGAAAGCCGCGTACTGCACGACGACCTCGCGCGAACCCTCCGGCGCCGTCCCCCGCCGCTCCCGCATCCGGTAGGGCTCCATCAGCGCCCGCACCTGCTGGCTGATCGCGGCCAGCTCCTCGGCCGTGACCAGCAGATGCTGCCCCATCATCGCGGCCGACTCCCGCCACTCCTGCGGCTCGTGCGCCTGCCGGCCGACCCAGTCCCGCAGGCGGTTCTGGTCACGGGTCAGATAGAGGTCGATCAGCGCCCGCTCCGCCGCCACCGCCTCCGGCTGCTCCACGTCACTCTCGATCCACAGGCTGGCGTTGGCGCTGCGCCACAGCCGCTCCCGCCCGTCACCCCGGCTGGGCGCCTGCTCGACCAGCCCGTACTTGGCGAGCTCGCGCAGGTGATAGCTGGTTGCGCTGGGCGAGAGCCCGACCAGCTCGGCACACTCGGTCGCCGTCACCGCCGCCCCGGTCGAACTCAGATGCTCCACGATCTCGATCCGCGCCGGATGCGCCAGCGCCCGCATCGTCCGCGCATCGGAGACCCGCCCCTGCGACAGCTCACTCATGCCCTCATTGTTTCCGGGCGGCGCGGGCACAGCAGCATCGGATCAGCGGGGCCGGCCGCGGCGGCGATAAATCGGTGGCGGACCGATGGGGGCTTCCGTAGCGTGGAGGGCCGCTTGACGGCCGTGGTGAGCATGCACCGCAGCGGACGTCCCCGCGCCGAGGGCGGCCGACCCGCCTTTCGGATACGCGAGCAAGCAGCCGTGATCAGCCTTGTTGGGGATGACCCGTGCCCGCTTCTGACCTGGACACCGAACTCACCGCCGAACGTCGCCACCTCACCGAGTCCCGGGCCGCGCTGCGCCGGATGCGCGACCGGGCCGAGTCGCTCTTCGCCACCGGCGACAAGGTGGCCGGTGACGCCTACACCGCCGAACAACTGGGCCGGCACATGGCCCGCCGGGTCAAGGAGCTGGCCGACGACCCGGACACGCCGCTCTTCTTCGGGCGCCTCGACATCGAGGAGTCCGCCTACCACGTCGGGCGCCGGCACGTCACCGACGACGCCGGTGAGCCGATGGTGCTGGACTGGCGGGCGCCGCTGTCGCGCAGCTTCTACCGGGCCAGCGTCCGGGACCCGCAGGGCGTCGCCACCCGGCGCCGGTTCGGGTTCGTCAAGGGCGAGCTGACCAGCTTCGAGGACGAGCACCTGGACCGCGGCGAGGAGCTGGGGACGAAGAGCCGGATCCTGACCGCCGAGATCGAGCGGCCCCGCGTCGGGCCGATGCGGGACATCGTCGCCACCATCCAGCCGGAGCAGGACGAGCTGGTCCGGGCCGAGCTGGCCGACTCGATCTGCGTGCAGGGCGCGCCCGGCACCGGGAAGACCGCGGTCGGCCTGCACCGCGCCGCCTATCTGCTCTACCTGCACCGGGAGCGGTTGCGCCGCTCGGGGGTGCTGATCGTCGGGCCGAACACGGCTTTCCTGTCGTACATCTCGGCGGTGCTGCCGACCCTCGGCGAGGTCGAGGTGCAGCAGTCCACCCTGGACGAGATGATCAGCCGGGTGCCGGTCCGGGCCGTCGACACGGCGGCGGCGACAGCGATCAAACATGACGTACGCATGGCCGACGTGCTCCGCAAGGCGCTGTGGGGCCGGCTGCGCAAACCCACCGAACCGATCATGGTGTCCGACGGGTCGTACCGATGGCGGATCGACACCGAGCCGCTGCGCCGGATCGTCGACGAGGCCCGCCGCGAGGGCCTGCCCTATGCGGTCGGCCGGGAGCGGGTCCTGGCCCGTGTGGTCGGCCTGTTGCAGCGCCAGTCGGAGTACCGCACCGGCAACTCGCCGAGCGACCCGTGGCTGCGCAGGATGAGCAAGGTCGCCCCGGTGACCGCGTTCCTGGAGGAGAGCTGGCCGGCCGTCACGCCGGAGGCCCTGGTGGTGAGCGTGCTCACCGACCCCTCGGTGGCCGACGGCATCCTCACCGAGGCGGAACAGGAGGCGATCCGCTGGGTGAAGCCGCCGAAGACGGTGAAGTCCGCGAAGTTCAGCACGGCCGATCTGCTGCTGCTCGACGAGGCGGCCGGGCTGCTGGAGCGAGAGACCAGTTTCGGTCACGTCGTCGTCGACGAGGCGCAGGATCTGTCCCCCATGCAGGCGCGGGCCCTGGCCCGGCGCAGCGAGCACGGGTCGGTCACGCTCCTCGGTGACCTGGCCCAGGGCACCGCGCCGTGGGCCACCACCGACTGGCGGGAGATCCTCGGTCATCTCGGTAAGCCGGACGCTTCGGTCGTACCGTTGACGGTCGGTTTTCGCGTACCGGAAGCGGTGGTGACCCTGGCCAACCGCCTGCTGCCGGCGCTCGGCGTGAACGTGCCGGAGGCCGTGTCGCTGCGCCGCGACGGCGATCTCGCCGTCGTCGAGGTGCCCGAGCCGGACGACCTGGACGCCCGGACCCTGGCCGAGGTGACCGCCGCGCTGGGACATGAGGGTTCGGTCGCGGTGATCGCGGCGGACGCCGCGGTCGAGCGGCTGCGCTCGCATCTCACCGCGGCCGGCATCGAGCACGCGACGCCCGACGACGTCGACTCCGAAGCGCGGGTCACGGTGGTGCCCGCCACGGTCGTCAAGGGCCTGGAGTACGACCATGTCATCGTCCACGAGCCGGCCGACATCGTGGCCGCCGAACCGAAGGGCCTGAACCGCCTCTACGTGGTGCTCACCCGAGCCGTGACCAGGCTTTCCGTTCTGCACGCCCGGCCGCTGCCTGAACCGCTTAAGATCGCTTGATGCCCCGTATCGGAGTGATGTTCGACCGCGACATTTCCCCTGAAGAGCTTCCCGGTTTCGCCCGGGCGCTGGAGCTGGCCGGCGCCGACGACCTGTGGGTGGTGGAGGACCTGGGCTGGAACGGCGGCGTCAGCGCCGCCGCGATCGCCCTGGCCGCGACCTCCCGGCTGCGGGTCGGCATCGGCATCGCGCCGGCCCCGCTGCGCAGCCCCGCGCTGTACGCGATGGAGATCGCCACTCTGGCCCGGGTCCATCCCGGCCGGGTGGTGGCCGGTCTCGGGCACGGCGTGGCCGAGTGGATGCGCCAGGTCGGCGTCGCTCCGAAATCAGCGCTGGCCATGCTGGAGGAGACCGTGACCGCGGTCCGCCGGCTGCTGCGCGGCGAGACCGTCAGCGTCGACGGCCGGGAGATCCACCTCGACGGGATCCGCCTGGTGCACCCGCCGCGGGTGGTCCCGCCGGTCGTCACCGGTGTGGTGCGCCCACGGTCGCTGGAGCTGTCCGGCCGGTCCGCGGACGGCACCATCCTGGTCGAGGGCCTGAGCCCGGCCCAGCTCACCGAGTCGATCGGCCACATCCGCCGCGGCGGCGCGGCCGAGGACCACGAGGTGATCGGCTTCACCTTCCTGCACATCGACGACGACGCAGAGCGCGCCGCGGCGACCAGCCGCGAGGCGCTAGCCGGTCAGGCGGGCTTCCTGGGTGTGTCCCCGGAGGAGGTGTTCGCCCTGGTCGGCCCGGCCTCGGAGGTCCCGGCGAAGGTGCGCACGCTGACCGACGCCGGGGTGAACACGGTGGTGCTGCGCCCCTTCGGCCCGGACCCGCTCGGCCAGGTGCGCGCGGCCCTCACCGCCCTGGGCCACTGACCCAACCGGTTATCCACAGCCGGGCTCGCCAGGCTGTGGATAACCGGTGGCGGGCGGGAGCGGCTTCACCCAGCGGGACCACTCCGGCTGCCGGCCGTATCCCTGGGCGGCCCAGATGCCGTGTGCCGCCTCGTTCTCGTCGAGGACCATGGCGTCGGCGCGCGTACCCCCGAAGTCGGTGAAGCGGCCCTCGGCCGCGGCGATCAGCCGGCCGCCGATGCCCTCGCGGCGCCGCCACGGGGCCACCGCGAGCCGGTAGAGATGGCAGCGCCAGCCGTCCCACCCGGCGATCACCGTGCCGACGATCTCGTCGCCGTCGACCGCCAGGATCAGCGCCCCCGGGTCTCGCCGGTGCAGCGCCTCGACAGCCGCCGTGGTGTCCGCCGGCCGGCTGTCGTTCTCCGCCGCCACCTGCCAGAACGCCAGGACCGCGGCAAGCTCGTCCGCTCTCGCCGCTCGATAGATCAGATCTGCCACGTCGCCAACTTTATGGCACAAAGTTCTTTGACTTTGCGCTGTAAAGTCGAAAGATGGCATCGATCAACGACGAATCCTCCTTTGAGGATCCGGCCGAGGCGCTGCGCCTGATCGAGCGTGAGCGGGCCAACCTCGAGCGCGAGCTGACCCCCGACCCCCGGTGGATGTACTGGCCGTGGGGCCTCGCCTGGCTGATCGGGTCGGGCCTGCTCTTCCTGCGCTACGGCCCGGACGGCCGGGTCCTCGCCGACGTGCCCGCCTGGCTGCCCCCGACGGTCCAGGCCGGCTCGGTGATCATCGCCGGGATCATCACCGGCGTCGTCGGTTTCCGTTCCGGCCGGCAGGTCGCCGGCCCGACCAGCCGGCAGGCCGCGATGTACGGTTTTGCCTGGTCGATCAGCTTCACCGCGCTCTCCGTCATCTTCGCGCGGCTCAGCCAGGTGCCCCCGGAGGAGACGCTGGGCATCCTCTGGGGCGGCGGCATGGTCGCGCTGGTCGGCGCTCTCTACATGGCCGGCGCCGCGGTCTGGAACGACCGGGACATGTTCGTGCTCGGCGCCTGGATCAGCGGTGTCAACGTCATCGGTGTCCTCCTCGGACCGGGCTGGCACGCGCTCGTCATCGCCGTCGCCGGTGGCGGCGGGCTGCTGGTCGCCGGGCTGGTCGGCTGGTTGCGGTGGCGATGAGCGACGAGACACTGCCGGACCTCGACCCGGTCATCCACGCCCAGGCCCGCCTGCGGGTGGTCTCCGCGCTCTCCCAGCTCAACGAGCCGGACCGGATCGCCTTCCCCCGGCTGCAGGAGATCCTGCGGATGACCGCCGGCAACCTCTCGGTCCACCTCCGCAAGCTCGAGGACGCCGGCTATGTCGAGGTCACCAAGACCCACCGCGGCCGCACCCCGGCCACGCTGGTCCGGCTCACCCGGCGCGGCCGGTTCGCCTTCGAGGAGTACGTCACCGCACTGCGCAGCCTGCTTCCCCCGGGAGGGACCCCATGATTCAGGCACGTGCCGAGAACGTCACCCGCCGCTACGGCAACACCCTCGCACTCGACGGCGTCGACCTGCGGGTGCGTGCCGGTGAGCTGGTCGGCCTGCTCGGGCCCAACGGCGCGGGCAAGAGCACCCTGGTCAACCTCCTGATCGGCATTCGCCGGCCGACATCGGGGCGGGTCGAGCTCTGCGGCGGCGACCCGCGCGACGCGGCCAGCCGGCGCACGCTCGGCGTCACCCCGCAGGAGACCGGCCTGCCCGCCTCGCTTCGCGTCGGCGAGGTCATCGATTTCGTACGAGCGCACTACCCGAATCCGCTGACCAGGGACGAGTTGCTGGAGCGGTTCGGCCTGACCGGCCTGGTCCGGCGGCAGACCGGTGGCCTGTCCGGCGGTCAGCGGCGCCGCCTCGCGGTTGCGCTGGCGTTCACCGGCCGCCCCGAGATCGTGTTCCTCGACGAGCCGACCACCGGCCTGGACGTCGAGGCCCGCCGCGCCCTGTGGGACGGTGTGCGCGCCTTCCACGCCGAGGGCGGCACCGTCGTGCTGACCAGCCACTATCTGGAGGAGATCGAGGCACTGGCCCAACGGGTGGTGGTGCTGGCGAACGGCCGGGTGCTCGCCGACGACAGCGTGACCGCGGTGCGCGGACTGGTCGGGATGCGCCGGGTCAGCCTGACGTCAGCCGTACCGTTGCCTGATCTTGAAGGTCTGGTGAGTGTGGAGCGTGCCGATGATCGCCTGCATCTGCTCACCGCGGACGCGGACCGGCTGGTCCGCGCGCTGGTCGCGCATGACGTGCCGTTCCGTGACCTGGAGGTGCGCCCCACCTCGCTCGAGGAGGCCTTCCTGGCCCTGACCCGCACGCCGGCTGCAACCTGATCGGAGCCGTCATGTCGTCGCTCGCCCTGACCCACGCCAAGTTCCAGATCATCGAGTTGTTCCGGATCCCGATCGCGGTCATCGGCAGCGCGTTCTGGCCGGCCGCGTCGATGCTCGCCTTCGTGGTGCCGTTCGTCGGTCACGAGCCGGTCTACGCGACCTATGCGACCGCGTCGATGGTGACGTTCGCGGTGATGAGCACCAACCTCTTCCAGTACGGCATCGGCGTCTCGGAGGACCGCGCGCAACCGTGGGATCCGTTCGTGCGCACCCTGCCGGCCGGCGCGGCGCCCCGGTTCGCCGGCCGCATCCTGACCGGCCTGGCGATGATGGCCGTGGCCCTGGCCCCGGTCGTCGTGATCGCCACCTTCTTCACCGAGGCGAGCGTCTCCGCGCCCGCCTTCCTCGCGGCGGTCCTGGCGACGGCAGCGATCTCGATCCCCTTCATCCTGATGGGCCTCGCCATCGGCTATTCGCTGCCGCAGAAGGCCGCGATCGTCGTCGCGCAGGTGCTGTTCCTGCCGCTGGCGTTCGGCGGTGGGCTGATGACGCCGCCCGGCGGCGCACCCGGGTTCGTCGAGGACCTCGCGCCCTATCTGCCGACCGGCGGCGCGGTGCGGCTGATGTGGGCGGCGGTCGGTGACTATCCGCTCGAACCCGGCTCGCTGCTGGCCCTGATCGCGTGGACCGGATTGTTCGGCGCGCTGGCGGTGTGGGCCTACCGGAGGGACGAGGGTCGCCGGTTCGGCTAGAACAATGACAGTTTCATTCAGTGACAGGCATGGGAATGCAACGATGCGACGCATGACCGTTCCGTTGCCCGGCGTGCCGAACTGGGTGGATCTGGCCACCGCCGATCTCGAGGACGCGATCCGTTTCTACACCGCCCTGTTCGGCTGGACCGCCGAGATCTCCGGCGACGACTTCGGTGGGTACACGACGTTTCTGCTCAGCGGCCTGCCGGTCGCCGGCGCCGGACCGCTGTTCGGCGAGGGGCAGCCGACCGCCTGGAGCACCTATGTGGCCGCCGACGACGCCGACGCGGTCGCCGCCCGGGTGGCGGTCGCCGGTGGAAAGGTGCTGGTCCCGCCCTTCGACGTGATGGACCAGGGGCGGATGGCCGCGTTCCTGGACCCGGCCGGCGCGCCGTTCAGCGTGTGGGAAGCCGGGATGATGCGCGGCGCCGAGGTCTTCGACCTGCCCGGCGCGCTCACCTGGGCCGAGCTGAACACCCGTGATCTGGAGGGGGCCAAGGGGTTCTACGGCACGGTGTTCGGCTGGACGTTTCGCGACACCCAGGTCGGCGGCCTGCCCTATGTGATCTGCGACCGCGACCATGCCCCGGTCGCCGGATTCCAGCCGATGATCGGCAGCGCCTGGCCGGATGATCAGCCGCCGTACTGGCTGGTGTACTTCGCGGTCGGCGACTGCGACATCGCATCGGATCACGCGTGCGCGCTGGGCGGGCGGATCGTCAGCCCGCCGACCACGATCGCGGTGGGCCGCTATGCGGTGCTGGAGGATCCGCAGGGCGCCACGTTCGCGATCCTCGCCGGGGCGTAACGGGAAAAGGCCGCCCAGTGGGCGGCCTTTTGCTTTCCGGCGCTCATCCGAGCAGCGTGGGCAGCTTTTCGAACAGCTGCGTCGTGTACGTCATCATCTCCCGCAACATCCAGTTTCCGGTGAGCAGCAACGCCGCACCGATCGCCACCGCCTTCGGGACGAACGAGAGCGTCGCCTCCTGGATCTGGGTCACCGACTGGAACAGCGAGATCGCGAATCCGACCGCCAGAGCGGTCAGCAGCACCGGCGCCGACAGCTTCGCCGCGATGCTCATGGCCTGCAGTCCGAGCTCCACCACCATCGTGTCCGTCATGCCCTTCCGTTCGGGCCTTTTCCGGATCCTCGGAGTGCAGACCGGTTGCCGTTCGGGTTCGCTCTAAAGTCGGACCGCGACCACCAGCGGTCCATGATCACCTTCGATGACGCGGACCTTCACCCGGTAGTGCTCGGCCAGGTTCGCCTCGGTGAGCACCTCGGTCGGGGCGCCGGCGGCGACCACCCGGCCACCGGCGAGCAGGACCATGCGGTCGGCGTACTCGCCGGCGGTGGAGAGATCGTGCATGGTGGCGAGGACCGTCAGGCCGCGTTCCGCGCGCAGCCGGTCGACGAGTTCCAGCACCTCCTGCTGGTGGCCGATGTCCAGCGCGCTGGTCGGCTCGTCGAGCAGCAGGATGCCGGCGCCCTGCGCGAGCGCCCGGGCCAGGAACACCCGCTGCCGCTCCCCGCCGGAGAGCGTGTCCAGGCGGCGGCCGGCGAACGGCGTCAGGTCCAGGGCGGCCAGGACCTCGTCGACCACCTCCAGGTCGGCGGCCGACTCACGGCCCAGCGGCGGGATGTACGGCGTACGGCCCAGCAGCACGTAGTCGAAGACCCGCATCGCCGGCGGAACCACCGGCGACTGCATCACGGTGGCGATCGCCTTCGCCCGTTCCCGCCGCGGCATCCGATCCACCGGGGTGCCGTGCAGCAGGATCGAACCGTCGAACGGCAGCAGCCCGCCGATCGCCCGCAGCGCCGTCGACTTGCCGGCGCCGTTCGGACCGATCACGGTCACCCACTCGCCGTCCGCCACGTCCAGGTCGACACCGTCGACGATCAGGGTGCCGTCGAGCCGCACCGTCAGCCCCTCGACCCGGATCGTCATGTCGGCACCGCCCGGCTGGTCCGCATCACCAGGATGAAGAAGGGCGCCCCGAGGAACGCGGTGACCACGCCGATCGGGATCTCCGCGTCGCCGCCGGCGGTCCGCGCCAGCAGGTCGGTCAACACCAGGAAAGCGGCGCCGAACAGCAACGACAGCGGCAGCAGCGACCGGTAGCTGGGCCCGGTCAGCAGCCGGATCGTGTGCGGCACGATGATCCCCACGAAGCCGATCAGCCCGGACACCGACACCGCGGCCGCGGTGCCCAGCGACGCCGCGATGATCAGCAGGTAGCGGCTCCGCTGCGGATGCAGGCCCAGGCTGATCGCCTCCGCGTCACCGACGGTCAGCACGTCCAGCTCGCGGCGCCGGGTCAGCACGATCGCGGCGGTGATCACCGCGTACGGCAGGATCACCAGCACGTCGTGCCAGCCGGCGGTGGCCAGCCGGCCGAGCAGCCACGAATAGACCTCGCGCAGCGACTCCACGTCCCGTTGCAGCAGATATGTCTGCGCCGCGGAGAGGAACGCCGACACCGCGACACCCGCCAGGATCAGCGTCGCCGTCGACCGGCCCCGGCCGCCCGCGGCACCGAGCAGACCGGTCAGCAGCACCGCCAGGATCGCGCCGGCGAACGCCGCCACCGGCACGCCGATCGGCAACTCGGCCGTGGACCCGGCCCGCAGCACGATCACCACGGTCACGCCGAGCCCGGCGCCGGCCGCCACACCGATCAGATGCGGGTCGGCCAGCGGGTTGCGGAACGCACCCTGATACGCGGCGCCGGCCAGGGCCAGCATCGCGCCGACCAGGAGGCCCAGCACCACCCGCGGCAGCCGTAGCTGGAGCAGGATCGAGGCTTCCCGTTCGGTGAGGCCGCTGTCCAGCCGTACCCCGGGAAGCAGGTTGAGGACCTCCGCCGCGACGCCGGCGGGGGGCAGTGAGACCGAGCCGAAGGCGAGGCCGGCGAGCGTCGCGAGCAGCACCGCCAGGATGCCGGCGGCGAGCCAGGCCGGCCGCAGGCCGGCGCGCCTCGGCCGCCTGCTGCTCCCCCGCGCGCCACTGCTCAAAGCATTGGTCACGGCGGCACTGCTCCGCGCCGCACCGGCCTCGGCCGCGCCGCTCTCCGCCGCGCCGGTCTTGGCCGCGCCACCTTCCGCCGCGCCGGTCTTGGCCGCGCCGCCTTCCGCCGCGCCGGTCTTGGCCGCATCGCCCTCCGCCGCGCCGCGGCGAAGGATCATGCCGGGATCCCGCTCACCGCGTCGGCGACGGCCTGCACAAGATCAACCGTGCGGGGACCCCAGCGCGACGCGATGTCGTCGTCGAGCGGGTAGATCTGCCCCTTCTGCACCGCGGTCACCGACGCCCAGCCGTCACGCGCCTTGACCGTCGCGGCGGACTGCTGGCAGCACTTGGTGTCGGCCAGGAACACCGTGTCCGGGTTCGCCTTGACCAGGGCCTCCTGCGCCATCTGCGGATATCCGCCGAGGGCGCCGTCCGGATCGGCGCTGTCCGCGACGTTGGTCATGCCGAACAGCGAGAACACCGAGCCGATGTAGGTCTTCGAGGTGGCCGTGTAAAGGTCCGGGCTGAGCTCGTGGAAGTAGCTGAGCGGCTTGCTCCGGGCCGGCACCGACTTGACGATCCCGTCGATCTTCGCAGCCATCTCGGCGTTGACCTTCTCCGCCTCGGCCTGGTGCCCGGTGAGCGTGCCGATCTCCCGGATCTCCCGGTAGGTGTCCTCCAGCGTGGCCGCCGCCGGCGTCAGATACACCGGAATCTTGAGTTTGCCCAGCTGAGCCACGATGTTGTCGGTGTCGTTGGAGAGCAGCACCAGGTCCGGGTCCTTCGCCGCGATCGCCTCAGCGTTCGGCTTGAACCCGGAGAGGTCGGTCTTGGGCGCCTCCGCCGGATAGTTCGACTGGTCGTCGACGGCGGTGACCTGCGCCCCCGCGCCGACCGCGAAGAGCATCTCGGTGGCGGTCGGGCTCAACGACACGATCTTCTCCGGCCGGGCATCCAGGGTCACGGTTCCCACCGTGACCGGGTACGCCGAACCGGCCCCGCCGCTGGAAGTGCTGGTGCTCGGTTCCTGGTTGTCCCCGGCACAGCCACCGGTCAGCAGAGCGGTGGCCAGCACCGCGGCGGTGAGCAGACGTTTCACGATTCCTCCTGTCGGCCGGGCATGTGGTGCTTCGCCGACAGGGGCCACTCTCGGCCCGCCGCCCGCGAGGCGCCCCTCCCCGAGAGCGCTTTATCGCGACCGACGCCCAGGCGACCTGGCTAGACCTCACGATCGGAGGGATCACAGTTGCGGGACAGCTCCGGTTTCACACCGGCTTCGCTGCGGCGCGGTCCTTGAAACGCTAACCCACGGCCGTCGGGTTCCCTCACCCGAGTAGCACGATCCGCACCTCAACGTCCCCCTGCAGAGCCCGCAAGACCTGCAAACCTCCACCGCTCCGGAGCAGCGGCGGTTGGAGGCCGCGCGGGGAGACGGGCCTGCGGGTCAGGCGCGGCCCTTCAAGGTCTGGTCGGGGGTGGCTGCCGGCTCGTCGGCGTCGGCTGCCGTGACGCGGTCGCCGGCGGCGGCTGCTGACTCGTCGCCGGCGAGGGCGGAGCGGAGGCGCTCCTTCTCGGCGGCGCGGCGGGAGGCGATCGAGCCGAGCTGCTCGGCCATCTCGTCGCGCCACTTGCGCAGCACGAGGAAGGAGAGGGCAGCTGAGGCGACGAAGGCGACCATCAGCTTGACCAGTGGGTTCAGCGGAACGGGCAGGAGCGCGGTGAAGGCGGCCGCGAACAGGCCCAGACGGCCCAGCGTGTACTTGACGGCGGCGCTCATGTCTTCTCTCCCTCAGCCGGCCCGGTGGCTCAGCCACCTCAGACCATAAAACCAGACCAGGCAATACACGACGGTACCGGTAGCGGCGCCGGCCGCGCCGCTGACCAGGGCGGGGACGAAACCGGCGATGAGGCCGGCGGCTGTCATGCCGGCGGCGACACCGAAACCGCCGCCGAGGCCGGCCACCAGCAGGCGGTGCGCGCCGAAGCCCTCGGCCCGGAACTCCTCGGTGAAGAGCCACACCGGCAGGATCAGCGCGAGCCAGCCGTTCGTGTCGCCGAACGAGCCGAAGCCGGTCAGCGACATCACCGCCTCGAAGATCAGCAGGACGGCGAGGCCGGCCGCCAGACCGGCGAACGCGGAACCCAGCAGGTCACCGATGGTCTCGAGGCGCCCACGGGCGTCCCGGCGCAGGCCGCGCACGTTTCTCTGCTGGGTCACGTCATCACCACCTGAAAGCCGTCAGGCCCAGACCTGCTGCGGTTCGCTGCGGCGGTCGGCCAGCGAGGGCGCCTTCTCATACTCCCGGACGACCTCGTAACGCGTGTTGCGCTCGACCGGCTGGAAACCCGCGTCCCAGATGAGGTGGAGCAGGTCGTCGCGGTGCATGGTGTTGGGCGTGCCGTACGAGTCGGCGTCGTGGGTGATCTTGTACTCCACCACCGAACCGTCCAGGTCGTCGGCACCGAAGTTCAGTGAGAGCTGGGCGACCGACAGGCCGTGCATGACCCAGAAGCACTTCACGTGCGGCACGTTGTCGAACATCAGCCGGGAGACGGCGAAGGTCTTCAGCGACTCGGCCGGCGCCGCCATCGTGGTGCGGGCCTGGATCCGGTTCCGGATCTTGCCGTCCTGCGAGTCGACGAAGTCGTGCTGATAGCGCAGCGGGATGAAGACGGCGAAGCCGCCGGTCTCGTCCTGCAGCTCACGCAGGCGCATGACGTGGTCGACCCGGTGCCGCGGCTCCTCGATGTGCCCGTAGAGCATCGTGGCCGGCGTCTTCATGCCTTTCTCATGGGCGAGCCGGTGGATCCGCGACCAGTCTTCCCAGTGGCAGTTGTGGTCGACGATGTGCTGCCGGACCTCCCAGTCGAAGATCTCGGCGCCGCCGCCGGTCAGCGACTCCAGACCGGCGTCCATCAGCTCGTCCAGCACCTCGCTGGCGGGCAGGCCACTGATCTTCTCGAACCACTGGACCTCGGTGGCGGTGAAGCACTTGAGCTTGACGTTGGGCAGCGCCGCTTTCAGCTCGCGCAGAACCTTCGGGTAGTAGCGCCAGGGCAGCGTGGGGTGCAGGCCGTTGACAATGTGCAACTCGGTGAGCTGCTCGTCCTCCATCTCCTTGGCCTTACGGACGGCCTCGTCGATGCGCATCGTGTAGGCGTCCTTCTCCCCCGGCTTGCGCTGGAAGGAGCAGTAGGCACAGCTGGCGGCGCAGACGTTGGTGAGGTTGAGGTGGCGGTTGACGTTGAACATCACCCGGTCACCGTTCATCTCGGTGCGCTTGTGGTGGGCCAGCCGGCCGAGCCACGCCAGGTCGTCCGACTCGTAGAGCGCGATGCCGTCCTCGCGGGTCAGCCGCTCACCGGCATAGACCTTCGCTTCGAGCTCACGCTTCAGCCCGGCGTCCATGTGCGCCCCTTCCCGTCACCTCGCCGTCGAGAGTACGTCCCGGGTCTGACATCGGACACGCGGCGGGCTCCGGGGTAATCCGCGGCACCCGTAAGTCGAAAAATTCTCAGCGTCCTTTCACCTTCATTCGATCGACACCGGTACTCCGCGTGGGGTATGAACCTTTAGGAACGACAAGCGACGGTCCGGACCGACGCGGACGGGGAGCTCATGTCCAAGGCACTGCGGTACGGTTCACCGAACCACACGCCCCGGGCACGAACGTGGCTACGTCCCTTCACGATCTCGACGGCCACGGCGGTGGCGCTTGCTGCCCTGCTCCAGCCCATTCCGGCGATGGCCACGCCGACCGCTCCGCCCGCCGCCGCCCCGCCTTCGGTCCCCGACGCGGGCGCCCGCCCGGTGCAGACCGGCAACCTCGTTCTCCCCGGTGCGCCGGCCAGCCCCACCTCCACCACGACACCCCTGACGACCGCCGGCGCCATCGTGAGCCCGATCGTCCAGCAGGTCGAGCGGGGCCGTGCCGAGATCGCCGCGCTCGGCGACGAGCTGATCCGGATCGGTCAGGAGCGCGATCTCGCCCAGACCCAGTCGACCACCGCCGCTCAGAAGATCACCCAGGCTGAGGAAGCGATCCGGCTGGCGAAAGAAGACGTGGCCGCGGCCGCGGACGCCGCCGTTCGCCAGGCTGCCGCGCTGCCGCCCGGCGCGCTCTCCTCCGACTCCGGCCTCCTCGACCTCGACGCGCTCTCCCGCCTGCAGCGCGGTGACGTCGCGCCGGACGAGGGCGCCGCCCGCCGGTTGAAGGCCGCCGAGGAGAGCCTGCTGCTCGCCCGCGCCGAGCAGGCCACCGCCAGCCAGCAGTACACGACGATGGCCGCCCGCTGGACCCAGCTCAACACCCAGATGGTCCAGAAGCAGGCCGCCCAGCAGAAACTCGAGCAGAAGCACTCGGCTGAGCTGAGCGCCGCGGAGAGCACCGAGACCGCCGCCGACCAGCAGCTCGGCGCGGAATATCTGCAGGGCGAGGCGGGCGGCCGCAGCGCCGACCCGAAGGCCATCCAGGCCCTCGAATTCGCCCTCGCGCAGCGCGGTGACCCCTACGTCTGGTCCGAGGAAGGCCCGGATCAGTACGACTGCTCCGGCCTGATGTACGCGGCTTACCGCTCGGTCGGGTTCCCCCTGGTCCGGGTGTCCCGCGATCAGTACTACCAGACCCGCAACAAGGTGGTGGACCGCTACTCGCTGCTCCCGGGGGACCTGCTGTTCTTCAGCTCCTCCAACAGCTGGACCGGCATTCACCACGTCGCGATGTACGCGGGTAACGGCATGATGGTCGAGGCCCCGCGGACCGGTCTCAACGTCCGGCTCGTGCCCGTGCGCTGGACCCGCCTGTTCCAGTCCACCCGAGTGTTCGGCTCGGTCGAGGGCGAGGGCGAGCTTCCCGACCTCGGCACCCCCGATCCGGAGGAGCCGGGCACCAACCCCAACCCCACGCGTACGACGCCGGCACCGCCGTCACCGACG
This sequence comes from Actinoplanes sp. NPDC024001, assembly GCF_040638955.1. NCBI lineage: Bacteria > Bacillati > Actinomycetota > Actinomycetes > Micromonosporales > Micromonosporaceae > Actinoplanes > Actinoplanes sp. NPDC024001. The sequence goes on along the minus strand of NZ_JBEZZB010000003.1, from coordinate 53,481 downwards.
CCGAGCCGCACCCCGCCCCGGACCAAGCCGCCGACCTCACCGACGTCACCGACCAGCCCGACCAGCCCCAGCGGCCAGCCGTCGTCCTCGTCGTCGTCCTCGCCGACCTCCCCGAGCGCGAGCCCGAGTTCGTCGTCGGCGAGCCCGAAGCCGTCGGCGTCTGCCACGCCGTCCGCGTCGTCGCCGAGCCCGACGCCGGCGCCGCAGGAGACGTCGGACAAGCCGACCACCAACCCGTCCTCCTCGACGACCTCCAAGGCGCCGAGCGGTACCACGTCCTCCGCGAACGCGGTGGAGTCGTCGACCGCCTCCTCGTCCGCGGCGACGAAGTCACCGGCGGCCTCGAAGTCACCGGCAACGTCCAAGTCGCCCTCGGCGTCCGCTTCGCCCGATCCCCAATCGAGTAACGATTAGTCCCGAAATCGGGTAATAAGACGTCGGGAAAAATTAGCCGAAACGGCCACATGCCCCTCAGGCACCGGTAGGTCACCGGCTGAGCCTGGTGCCGGGTGTGTTCACACCGGCTGATGTGGCACCGTTAATGCAGCGCCCGGCGTCCGAACCGTCGGCAGCGGTGGTCGGGAGGACCCACATGGACGAGCAGCAGGCGACGCGGGACGGCGACTCCGGTACGCCGTCCGCCGCGCGGCCGCCCGCCAACGACGGTGACGGTTACACGCCACCTCCACCGCCTGCCCCCGGCACGCTGTGGGCCGCTCCGAGCGTCACCGATCCGGCCACAACCACGAACGGCTCGACCGCGCACTCCGACGAGCCCGCCACCGATGCGGACGCCGACGGGAAGAGCACCGTCAAGGCAGCCTCCGACGGCAACGCCGGCAAGAACAGCCCCAACGGCAACGCCGACACCGCAACCATCGCCAACAGCCCGAACGGCAGCGCCGACACGGCAAGCACCGCAGACGGCAGCGCCGACACCACAAGCACCGCCAGCAGCCCGAACGGCAGCGCCGACCTGGCAACCGCCAAGAACAGCGCAGACGGCAGTGCCGACAGGATCGGCTCGAACGGCAGCGGCGGCACCGCCACGGTGGACGCGGACAAAATCAGCTTCAACGGCAGTGACAAGACCGACAAGCCCGGCCCGAACGACACGGCCGACCCCGACGCAGCCGAGCCCATCGGCAAGGCCAACGCCGTCGATGCCGAGTTGAACGGCAATGCCAGCGCCGTCGATGCCGAGGCCAACGGCAAGCCCGGCGCGGACAAGACCAACTCTGCCGAGAAGATCAACACCGGCACGGCCGGCAGCTCCGACGAGGCCGATGATGCCGCTGCTAACAACGATGCGGCCGGTAACAGCAGCGTGGCCCGTAACAGCAATGCTGCCAGCAACAGCGCCGCCAGTAACAGCAGCGCGGCCGGTAACAGCGATGCCGTCGATAACAGCAGCGCGGCCCGTAACAGCAATGCTGTCGGCGACAACAGCGCCACCGGTGACAGCAAAGCTGTCGGTAGCAGCGATGCCGATGGCAAGTCGGTGAGCGCGAAGGCGACCGCCTCCGCTCCGGTTTCCAGCGCGCCGGCCGTCGTCGCAGGCAAGGCCACGGTCCCCACCTCGGGTAAAGCTTCGGTCCCGGCATCCAGCAAGGCGGCGGTCTCCGGGGAGATCTCACTGTCGAAGGCGTCCGGCACCAACCACGCCGGCTCCGCCCGGCCGGTTTCCGCCGCCCCCGGTTCCGGTGCGGCGCGCGCGGCGGTGCCCGGGGCTCTCCGCCCTGACGGCGGCGAGGTGCACGCCGCCGGCCGGCCCACCGTCTACGGCGCTCCCCACCAGGCCTCCGACCCGCAGCCGGAACCGGAGAAGCCGTCCCCGACCAAGCCCGAACCGGAACCGACTGAGCCGGAGCCCAGCAAGCCGGAACCGGGTAAGCCCGAACCGGGCAAGCCTGAGCCGGGCAAGCCTGAGCCGGGCAAGCCGGAACCCACAGAGCCCGAGCCATCCGAGCCGAAGCCCCACCCGGCGCCACCGCATCCCGCGCCGACCAGGCCGGGTGAGCCCAAGCCCGGTGAGCCGGAGCCGGGTCACCCCGAGCCGATCAAGCCGCCGCCCTTCCCGGAGCCACCGGGCCCGTTCCCGACCCCGGCTCCGGAGCCCGGCCCGTCCCCGGTGCCACCCGGCCCCGGCCCCAGCCCGACCCCACCGGGTCCCGGCCCCAGCCCGGCGCCACCGGGTCCGGGTCCCAGCCCGACCCCACCGGGTCCGGGCCCCAGCCCGGTTCCGCCCGCCCCGGTGCCACCGGGCCCGGTGCCGCCCGGGCCAGGGCCCAGCCCCAACCCGGTCCCGCCGGGCCCGGTGCCGCCCGGCCCCGGCCCGAGCCCTGTTCCGCCTGGTCCGGGCCCTGACCCCGTGCCGCCCGGCCCCGGTCCCAGCCCAGTTCCGCCCGGCCCCGGGCCGAGCCCGGTGCCCGGACCGCCGAGCCCGAGCCCCGTGCCGGGTCCGGTGCCGCCGATCGTTCCGCCGCCCCCGGTCATCGGAAGTGGCCTGCCCGCCTATACGCTGCCGCCAACTGCCGGTCCGGCCGGCCTGCCGCCGACGACGTATGGCAAACCGAATCCGGGCCACTCCTCCCCGCCGGAGAACATCGACATGACGCAGCCGGTTCACCACGGATCTTCCAACCCGCACGGGGCCCCGTCCTGGGGTTCGCCGACCACCCCGGTGGATCCGGTGGCCGGCGGTGTGCCGCAGCAGCGCGGGCAGGGGACCGTCTACAGCACCGGCGGCTACCCGTCGATCGGCGGCACGCCGAGCATGACGGGCAATCCGAGCGACATGACGATGCCGGTTTCCGACCCGCTGGAGAACTCCGGTTCGCTGACCGGCCACATCCTGGCCCAGGGCTGGTATGACGCCCCGGTCGAGCAGCGCCGCAGCAACTTCAAGGTGGTCGTCGCGATGCTGGCCGTGCTCGGTCTGCTGGTCACGGTGAGCTTGGTGTTCGTGTTCACGGCGGGTGACGCCTTCACCGACATGATCAAGAACCTGAGCAACTGACCGCGGAGTCACTCGATTCGGTGACCTGCGAGGTTTGCTGCTTTTCCCAGCAAGACCTAAGCTGGCGAGGTTGTGCTCCGGGGTGAGCCTGCCCACTACCCGACGGGAATGCAGTCGGCGGTGTAGGCGTTGACCCGTACACTGATGGTAGTTATTGACGCGGCGTGCCAACCCGGTGCACGCCACGGGCGTTCTTGCGGGCATTTCAGCGAGCGGCTGCTTTTGACAGCCGCGGCGGGCCATTCGCGAGCATGCGCCCCCGTAGAGAGGTTCTCTTGACCACTTTCGCTGATCCCAGCACGTTCCCGTCCGTACTCGAGACCCCCGCCACCGCTACTCCGGAGCCGGAGACCGCGGCCGCCCCCGCCGCCCCGGTGCGCAGCTTCGCCGACCTCGGCCTTCCCGTCGAGATCGTCCGAGTCCTCAACCGTGAGGGCATCACCACCCCGTTCGAGATCCAGGCCGCGACCGTTCCGGACGCGCTGGCCGGCCGTGACGTGCTGGGCCGTGGCCAGACCGGCTCCGGCAAGACGCTGGCTTTCGGCCTGCCGGTGCTGGCGCGGACCGCGCAGGGCGGCCGGGCTCGCCCGCACCACCCGAAGGCTCTGATCCTGGTGCCGACCCGCGAGCTGGCGATGCAGGTCGCCGACTCGCTGATGCCGATCGGCCGCTCCGTCGGCGTCTTCCTGAAGACCGCCGTCGGCGGTGTTCCGTACGACCGGCAGATGGACGCCCTGCGCCGCGGCGTCGAGGTGATCGTCGCCACTCCGGGCCGGCTCGCCGACCTGATCGAGCGGGGCGCCTGCAAGCTCGACGACGTCGAGGTGACCGTGCTCGACGAGGCCGACCAGATGGCTGACATGGGCTTCCTGCCCGAGGTCACCGATCTGCTGGCCAAGACCCCGGAGAACGCGCAGCGGCTGCTCTTCTCGGCCACTCTGGACGGTGACGTCGACACCCTGGTCAAGCGCTTCATGCACGACCCGGTGACGCACTCCACCGCGCCGGCCGAGGCCAGCGTGTCCACCATGGATCACCACCTGCTGCTGATCCCGCCGTCGGACAAGTTCCCGATCACCTCCTGGATCGCCAACCGGGAGGGCAAGACGATCGTCTTCGCCCGCACCCAGATGGGCGTGGACCGGCTGGTCGAGCAGCTCGCGGCGGTCGGCGTGCGGGCCGGTGCGCTGCACGGCGGCAAGACTCAGCGGGTGCGTACTCGTACGCTCGCCGAGTTCAAGGAAGGCCGGACGAACGTCCTGGTGGCGACCGATGTCGCGGCCCGGGGCATCCACGTCGACGGCATCTCCCTGGTCGTGCACGTGGACCCGCCGAAGGACCCGAAGGACTACCTGCACCGGGCCGGGCGGACCGCTCGGGCCGGCGAGTCCGGCGCGGTCGTCACGCTGGTGCTGCCGAAGCAGCGCCGCACCACGCAGGCGATGATGGCCAAGGCGGGCGTCGCGCCGGCTGAGGTGCGGGTGCGCCTCGGCGACGACAAGCTGGCCGACATCACCGGTGCTCGTGAGCCGAGTGGCGTCCCGGTCGTCGAGGAGCCGGAGCCGCGCCGGGAGCGCGGCGACCGTCCGCGCCGCTTCGGTGACCGCCCGCGCGGTGGCTTCGGTGACCGTCCGCAGCGTTCCTTCCGGGACCGCGACGGCGACCGCAACGAGCGCAACTTCGGTGACCGTCCGCGCCGCCCGTGGGGTGACCGGCCGTCCGGCGACCGCGCCGGCGGCGAGCGCAGCTTCGGCGACCGCACCGGCGGCGACCGCCAGTTCGGTGACCGGCAGTTCTCGGACCGCCCGCGCGGCGAGCGGCACTTCGGTGACCGTCCGGCCCGTAGCGAGCGGACCGGCGGCGAGCGGCACTTCGGTGACCGCCCGGCCCGCACCGGCGACCGGCCGTCCGGCCAGCGCCGTGACGGGCACCGCACCGACCGGCGTGAGGGCCCGTCGGGCCGGTTCGGCACGTCCCGCCCGGCTCGCAGCTACTGATCGACCCGTTCGAAGCCCCGGCACGCGCTGCGTGCCGGGGCTTCGGCGTCCCAAACCCAGGGCCCGACTGTGTGAAATGCCCATCGGCCAGGAGCCGGCGAGCAAGCCCAAGGGTGGGCGACCGCCCAGCAGCCCGCAGCAACTGCACAGCGGAATGGTCGACCGGCCAGCAAGCCCAAGGGCGGGCGACCGTCCAGCGGCCAGGGGCAACTGCGAAGCGGAAACGGCGACCGGACAGCAAGCCCAAGGGCGGGCGACCGCCCAGCAGCCCGCAGCAACTACAGAGCGGAAGCCGGCCGCGAAGAGCGGATCCCAGAGAGCTTAAGCCCGGCGGTCGCGCTACGACCCGGAGTACGTGCCCACCCCGCGCGGCTGGCCCAGAGCCGTAGAGAACGCGTACGTCAAAAAACGGGTAGGTTACGGACATGCCGCTGCCCACCGCGTTGTTCTGGGAGCGCCGCGACGTTGCCGGCGCCGAGCATGCCCTGCTGGAGGCGCGCTCCGGGCTTTACGCGCACGGCACCGCGCTGGCCGCCGCCCCGGTGCCGTACGCGTGCCATTACGAGTTGCAGACCGATCCTGATTGGGTGACCACCCGGCTGGACGTTCGCGCCGAGGGTGCCGGCTGGGCGCGCAGCGTGCGCCTGGAGCTGGCCGCCGGCCGCTGGCGGATCACCGCGACCGAGTCAGGTGATCTTGATGCGGCGCTGGTCGCGGCGGGGCATGCGCGTGCCGGGCTGCCCGGCAGCGAGGATCCCGATCTGCTCTACGGTGCGTTCGACGCGGACCTGGGCGGCTCGCCGCTCACCAACAGCCTGCCGATCCGCCGGCTCGACCTGCTGAAGGCGGAGACCGGTGTGGCCCACCGGCTGAGCGTCGCCTGGGTGCTGGTGCCGAGCCTGGAGGTGGTGCAGGCGGACCAGATCTACACGCCGCTCGGCGACAACCGGGTGCGGTTCGCGAGTGAGACCTTCAGCGCCGATCTGACCTGCGACGATGACGGTTTCGTGGTGGATTACCCCGGATTGGCGGGACGGGTCACACCCGGCTCTTGATCCAGCTCAGGCAGGCCTTGTCGACGGCCGGGAAGGGCTTGCCGAAGACAGCCCGGGACGCCGCGTCCGGTTTTGATCCCTTGCGGAGCACCAGGTCGGCGAACTTCATCAACTTCGGCTCGCCATATTTGCTGGCTATGCAGCCGCTCGCGTAGTGCCCCATCGCGTAGAGGGCGGCGACCGTCAGGTCGTCGGCGTCGCTGGTCAGTGGCGGCGCTGCGATCGTCCTGGGGCTGCCGTGCCTGCTGAAGGCCGCCTCCAGCACGAACTGGCTGTAGGTGTTCTGCGGCTTCTTCGGGTACGAGCCGATGTATTCGGCGATGCCCTCGACCAGCCACTGGTCGTCGTCGGTGTCCCGGGTGCTGAGCCCACCCAGGGTCACCACGTGGGCGAGTTCGTGCTGGACGATGACGCTGAGGTCCTTTTCCTGCAGCACTTTGCGGGTGCGCAGGACGATGTCGGAGCCGGCCGCGTTGAGCGGGATGGCGTAGCCGATGGCCCATTTCATGTCGTTGCCGCCGTACCAGGATTTCCAGGACTTCTCGTCGGCCAGGTAGATCCGGTAGCGGGCGCCCTGCCGGTTGCCGATCTGGCCGGCGAACCGGTCGGTGACGGCGGCGGCCTTCTCGGCGACCTTGAGGATCCGCTTGAGGTGCTTGCGCTGGCTGCTCGGGCCGGCGACGACGACCCGGGCGCCGCGGGCGAAGTGCAGCGTCTGGCTCTCCCAGGGCGGCGACTTCAGGTTCCGGTCCCTCTTCGCCGGGGTCATCCCGGTGAGCACGTAGCGGCCGTCGCGGAGGGCGAAGGTCACCTCCTGTTCCAGCTTGGGCGGGCCGTGGCCGTCGCCGCTGCGCCATTCCGGGCAGACGGCACCTTTGAAGCAGTAACCGAGGCTGGCCAGGACGACGGTCGAGTCCTCCTGCGGGTCCGCGTGGTACTCGACGTGGCCGACGTCGAGGCCCCGCAGGTTGCGGAAGATCGTGCGGTACTTGGCGATCAGCTTCGGCTGTGCCGTGTCGACCGGCGCGAGCCAGCCTTTCTCGTCGCCCTTCTCCAGGGCGGCGGCCTGGGCCTGGAGCACGCCGAGCGCCGCCTCGAACGGGGTGAGCGGGCGGCGGGGCGGCAGGTCCGCGGCGGCCGGCTCCTCGGCCTCCGGCCAGAAGACCACCGCGCCGGCGCCGGCGGCCACGGTGAGGACCACCGCCAGCCCGGCAACGATCGTTTTCCAGGGACGCGCCACGATCGTGGATCTAATCACGGCCCGTCGATGGCTGCTATCCCGTCCAGCTGCCGTCCTGCAGGAACCGCTCGACCACGGCCGCGTGCGGTCGCAGGTCCAGCCCCTGGCCGGCGACCCACTCGTCGGAGTAGTAGGTGTCGGCGTACCGCTCGCCGCCGTCGCAGATCAGCGTGACCACGGACCCGGTCAGCCCGGCCGCGAGCATCTCGGCGATCAGCCCGAACGCGCCCCACAGGTTGGTGCCGGTGGAACCACCGAGCCGCCGGCCCAGCACCGCCGACCCGGCCCGCATCGCGGCCAGCGACGCGGCGTCCGGCACGTGCACCATCCGGTCCACGACGGCCGGCTGGAACGACGCTTCCACGCGGGGCCGGCCGATGCCTTCGATGCGGGAACCCCGGCCGGTCACGACACTCCAGTCGCCGGCGAGATAAGCCTGCCAGAACGCTGACCCCTCGGGGTCGACAACGCAGAGCTTCGTCGGGAACCGGCGGTACCGGGCGTACCGGCCGATGGTCGCGCTGGTGCCGCCGGTGCCGGCGCCGACGACGATCCACGCCGGTACGGGATGCCGCTCCAGCCCCAGCTGGCTGTAGATCGACTCGGCGATGTTGTTGTTGCCCCGCCAGTCGGTGGCCCGCTCGGCGTGCGTGAACTGGTCCATGAAGTGCCCGCCCAGTTCGGCCGTGAGCCGCCGGGCCTCGGCCACCACCTGGGTCGGGTCGGGCACCAGGTGACACTTGCCGCCCTGGAACTCGATCAGCGAGATCTTCTCCGGCGAGGTGGCCGCCGGCATCACCGCGATGAACGGCAGACCGAGCATTCGCGCGAAATACGCCTCACTCACCGCGGTCGATCCGGACGATGCTTCCACGATCGTGGTCCGCGGGCCGATCCAGCCATTGCAGAGGGCGTAGAGGAAAAGCGAACGTGCCAGACGATGCTTGAGTGAACCAGTGGGATGTGACGACTCGTCCTTGAGGTAGAGATCGATCCCCCAGGACTGCGGCAGCGGGAAGGGCAACAGGTGGGTGTCGGCGGACCGGTTGGCGTCCGCCTCGACCAGGGCGATCGCCTCGCGGGCCCAGTCGCGGGCGGCGGTGTCGCAGCGATCGAACGCGGTCATCCGAGACCCGGCTGGGGGCGGTGCTCCCACTTGGTGGAGAGCGCGATCGCGGTCCGCGTCGATGCGACGCCCGGCGTCCGGTTGATCCGGACGATCAGTTGCTCCAGCTCCGCGATCGTGCCGACCCGCACGATGAGCTGGTAAGACTCCACCCCGGCCATGAAATAGCAGCTCTCCACCTCGGGCATGGCCCGCACGGCGGCGAGCACGTCGTCGGTGTCCGCCCCGGAGTCCTCGATGATGCCGATCAGCGCGGTGACGCCGAGCCCGATCGCCTCGTGATCGATGTCGGCCCGGTAGCCGCGGATGGTTCCGGCGGTCTCGAGCTTACCCACTCGCTCGTGCACGGCGGGTGCGGAGAGCCCGACCTTGCGGGCGAGTTCGGCGTACGACGAGCGCGCGTTCTCTCGTAGCAGGTCGATCAGCCGGAGGTCGATGGAGTCCATGGTTCAAACCCTAATCGGGTGGCGCTCCGGCCTTCACGCCCGGTAGCGGCGAATGGGCGGCAGGATAATGACCACTGTCGCAATCGGGGCTTTTTCCGCATTTCACGGACTTGGTTCAGGGGCGGTGCTCTAATGGCTTTACGTCCAGATCGAGCACGCCGACACTCACCGTGACCACCGGCCGCTCCAGATACCAAACCGGAGGAGGGGGTTGTGGACACTGGAGATCGTCTGCTGACACCGGGTGAGGTGGCCGCGTTGTTCCGCGTCGACCCCAAGACGGTAACGCGCTGGGCCGCGGCCGGGCGCATCGGCAGCATCCGCACTCCGGGTGGACACCGCCGATTCCGCGAGTCCGAGGTTCGCGCTCTCCTCGAGGGCGACGGCGTGATCGAGGAAATGCGCGAGGACGACGCTGCCAACAAGCCCCGTAACAGCGGGCCCAGCAATCCCGGCGCGGGTTACGGCCCGCCCAACGGGTTGCGCTGAGCACGTCCCTCACCCAGCTCCCCGGTCCATCTCCGGAAGAGCGTGTGAGGTACGCCCAAGGCGTCCACCACCTTGCCCGCCACGAAATCGATCAGCTGTTGTGCTGTCGCGTCCGCCCCGGACCCGTAGAACCCGGGGCTGGCCGGCAGCACCACCGCCCCGGCATCGTGCAGGGCAATCAGGTGCTCCAGGTGACTGCGCGTGACCGGAGTCTCCCGGGGAACGATGACGGTGCGTCGTCGTTCCTTCAGGGTGACCTCGGCCGCGCGCTGCAACAGATCCTTGGAGAGCCCGATCGCGATCCCGGCACACGCCGCGGTACTCGCCGGCACCACCACCATGCCGCGCGCCGGGTACGAGCCACTGCTCGGCCCGGCCGCCAGGTCCCCGGCCGGCCAGTAGGCCAGGTCGCCGAGGTCGCGGCCGAGCCAGGCCGCCACATCGTCCTTCCAGTGCGCGTCGCGGACGGTCGCACCGGTCTCGTCCAGCAGGGTGAGCCGGGCGGCCCGGGAGACGATCAGGTCGACGGACTCGCCGGCGTCCAGCAGGGCGGTGAGCACCGCTTTGGCATAAGGGGTGCCGGACGCTCCGGAGACGCCGACGATCCAGGGTTCGCGCATGCCTTCCAGTGTGCCGTCAGCGCCGGGGAAGTCGCGCGGACACCGGCACCGCGTCGTCCACCGGGAACCAGGTTCCGCGGTCGTCCAGGTCAGCCGCGGGTGACACCGAGCCCAGCACCTGCCGCAGATCGGCCACGCTGTCACCGTGTGCCTTGAACAGCACCCCGGCACTCTTGTCCCAGCGGTAGCAATCCAGGTCAGCGCATCGGACCTTGCCGTCCGGATACTTCGACTCGCCGGCCCGGGTCAGCGACACGGTGATGCTCTTGCCGGGACGCTCGGTCGCCGACCCGAACACCTGCGCGTCCCGCAGCCGCGCCTCGGCAGCCTGGCTGGTGAGGAAGGTCAGCCGCATCGGCTCTACCCGGCCGATGACCGTGCCCGCCGTGATCAGCCGGTAGTCGCCGGGCAGGTCGTCGACCCGGAACCCGATCAGTGCCGGCTGCGCGGGGGCCGGGACGAAGGCTTCGGCGACCGCCTGGGCCTGGGCCCGGCTCAGTTCCCGTCCCGGCCACACCACGGCGGTGGCCCCGTCGGCGTACTCCCACTGCAGATACTCGGGGCCGTCGTCGCCGCTGGTGGCCCGTACCCACTTCGCCGGACGGCCGTTGATCGTCGCGGTGTCCACGGTCGTGCCGGTGCCCCACGGGAACTTGATGATCTCCGGCCGCAGGATCCAGAGCCGCCCGACCTCCGTCCCGGATCGCCGGATCTCCGCCATCGAGCCGTCCAGGCCGACCGTGTCGGGTCTCTCGATGCGCAGGTCGCCGACGGTGTAAGGCTGCGACAGCGCGGACAACGACAGAAGATCCGGGGTGGCGGCGGTCGGGCTCGGCACGGCCGGCAGGATCGACGGTCGCGTCTGCGGCCGGGCCAGGATCTGCGGCACCCCGATCGAGGCTGCCACCGCGACCACGGCGGCGAGCGCCCATCCGGAGTTGCGGCGACGACGACGGGAGCGCCCGGCCGCAACCACGTCGTCGACGTCGTACCTCAGCGGCGGGCCCTCCACCTTCGCCTCCCGCAGCAGGTCAGACAGTTGCCTCATGGTGCACCTCCCACTCGGTGCCGAGAATCCGGCGGAGCGCGTCGAGCCCGCGGGACGTATACGCCTTGACCGTCCCTTCCGGGCAGCCCAGCGCTGCGGCGGTCTGCTGCACGCTGAGCCCTTCCAGGAACCGCAGCACCAACACGGCCCGCTGCCGGGGCGGCAGGGTGGCCAGCGCAGCGCGGATCTGCAGCCGGTCCTCGACCGCATGCGTGGCGTCCGGCTCGGGGCGGTCCGGCATCGCGTGGCTGTGCGACTTCTCCCGCCGCCACCACGGGCGGCGGGTCTCGTCAATCGCCGCCCGGACCACGGCGCTGCGCGCGTACGCCTCCGGGTTGTCGATCCGGCTCCACTTCACGTAGAGCCGGGACAGCGCCGCCAGCACCGCGTCCTCGGCCACCTGCCAGTCACCGCAGGTGAGGTACGCCAGCCCGCGCAGCGACTCCATCCGCGCGCCGACGAACTCGCGGAACTCGGCCTCTCTATCGCTCACACCGATTAGACGGAGGGCTATGCCTGTCGGGTTACAGCAGGATCAGATCGAGCAGGGCGAAGACGAACAGCGCGATCGCGATGAAGCCGTTCGCCGTGAAGAAAGCCCGGTTGACCTTGGAAAGGTCGTCCGCGGTCACCACGACGTGCTGGTAGACCAGCCCGGCGCCGGTCACCAGCAGGCTCAGCCACCAGAGCCAGCTCAGGCCGGCGAGCTGGCCGAACCAGACGAAGAGCGCGAACGCCACGACGTGCGTGACCGTGGAGATGTGCAGGGCGGTCCGCACACCCCACCGGGCCGGGGTGGAGTGCACGCCGATCCGGCGGTCCACCTCGACGTCCTGGCAGGCGTAGATGATGTCGAAGCCGCCGATCCACAGACCCACCGCGACGCCGAGCACCCAGGCCGGGAACGAGCCGTCGAACGTGCCGGTGATCGCCAGCCAGGCGCCGACCGGGGCGACCGCCTGGGCCAGCGCCAGCACGTAGTGCGGGTAGTTGGTGAACCGCTTCGCGTACGGGTAGATGACCAGCGGGATCACCGCGAGCGGAGACAGCGCCAGGCAGAGCGGGTTGAGCAGGCCGGCCGCGACGATCAGGACCACCAACGACACCAGGGCGCCGGTCCAGGCGGTCCGGACGCTCACCGCGCCGGTGACCAGCTCCCGGTTCTGGGTACGCGGGTTCAGCGCGTCGATCTTGCGATCCAGGATCCGGTTGGCCGCCATGGCGAAGGTCCGCCCGGACACCATGGCGATCGTGACCAGCACGAGGTCGCCCCAGTGCCGTCCGGTCCCGTCCCGGTCGATGGCGACCAGCGCGGAGAGGTAGGCGAACGGCAGGGCGAAGATCGAGTGCTCGATCATGACCAGCCGCAGAAAGGACTTGACCCTTCCGGGCTGTTCCTCGACCGCCGTCATATCCCGTATTCCTTCCACCGCTTGTCGACCAGCGAGACCACCTCGGGCGACATGGTCATCTCTTCCGGCCAGCCCCGGGTGTAACCCTCGGTGGGCAGCTTACGGGTGGCGTCGACACCGGCCTTGCCGCCCCAGAACTGCTGGTAGGACGCGTGGTCCAGGTGGTCCACCGGCCCCTCGGTCAGCAGCAGGTCGCGGGCGTAGTCGACGTTGCCGAAGGCCCGGAACGCGACCTCCTGGTAGTCGTGCACGTCGCAGTCCTCGTCGACGACCACGATCAGCTTGCAGAGCGACAGCAGGTGGGCGCCCCAGATCGCGTTCATCACCTTCTGCGCGTGCTTCGGGTAGCGCTTGCGGATCGACACGATCAGGCAGTTGTGGAAGACGCCGGCGGCCGGCATGTCGTAGTCGACGATGTCCGGGATCAGGATCTTCGCCAGCGGCAGGAAGATCCGCTCGGTGGCCTTGCCGAGGCCGTGGTCCTCCTGCGGCGGCTTCGACGTGATGATCGAGTGGTAGATCGGCTTCTTGCGCATGGTCATGGTCTCGACGTGCAGCACCGGGAACGGCTCGACCGGCGTGTAGTAGCCGGTGTGGTCGCCGAACGGGCCCTCCGGCAGGCGCTCGCCGGGCTCGAGGTAGCCCTCCAGCACGATCTGCGCCTCGGCCGGCACCTGGAGCGGCACGCTCACGCAGTCGACCATCTCGATCCGCTCGCCCTTGAGGAAGCCGGCGAACAGGTACTCGTCGATGTCGCCGGGCAGGGGCGCGCTGGACGCGTACGAAACCACCGGGTCGCAACCGATCGCCACCGCGACCGGAAGTCGCTGGCCGAGTCGCTCGGCCACCGCGTGATGCGCGGTGGAGTCCTTGTGGATCTGCCAGTGCATGCCGAGGGTGTTCTTCGAGTGCTGCTGGAGCCGGTAGAGGCCCAGGTTGCGCTTGCCGGTCTCCGGGTGCTTGGTGTGGGTCAGCCCGAAGTTGTGGAAGATCCCGCCGTCACCGGGCCAGACCTGCAGGCCGGGCAGCAGATCGAGGTCGACGTCGTCGCCCTTGAGCACGACCTCCTGGCAGGGCGCGGTCTTGACCTTCTTCGGCGGCAACGACTTGAGCTGCAGCACCTTGCCGAGCCCTTCGCGGATGCCGGACCAGCCGACCGGTAGCTCCGGCTTGGTCAGCGCCGCGATCCGCTCGCCGACCTCGTCCAGCCGGTCGACGCCGAGGGCCATCGCCATCCGCTTCTCGGTGCCGAACAGGTTGATCACCACCGGCATCTCGCCGCGGGTGGGCCGCTCGAAGAGCAGCGCCGGGCCGTCGGCCCGCACGGTACGCGTGACGATCTCGCTGATCTCCAGGGTCGGATCCACCGGAACTTTGATCCGGCGCAGCTCACCCGCCTTTTCCAGGGCGGCGATGAAGCTCTGCAGATCGGCATAGGGGAATCCACGAGGCGCCATGGCAACCAGTCTGGCACCGGAGTGCGCCCAGGCCCCGGGCAGCCCCGTCACTCGTGATCGGTTACTCGCGTTGAGCGGAGCGTGAAGCTCCGCAACGTAGCCCGGTGGTGTGCCCTGACCGGTCTCGTCGCCGGGCTCGCGATCGCCGCACCGGCGGTCTCGGCCCGGACGGCGCGGCTGCCGGAGTGTGCGCCGGGACCGAAGTCGACCCGGCCGCCGGCCACGGCCGCCGGGCCGAAGACCCCGGGCGCCTGCCGCGCCTCCGGCCGCATTCTGGAGTCCGGGGTACGCCTGAAGCGCCTCGGCAACGGTTTCACCCCGAGTGGCTACCACCACCTGGGGGCGGGCACCAGCGGCGAGTGGAGCGGCGTCTCCGGCCGGTTCTCGATCGTCGACGGTTCGATCCGGCCGCACACCTACGACTTCGTGGCCGGGCGGTTCATGGCGAAACGCGACATGGGCCGGGGCCAGATCCGGTGGCTGGAGGCGGGCTGGGCGGAGACCGGCTGGGCCACCCCGGGCCGCCAGCACATCTACACGTTCAACACCAACACCAACGTCTGGCAGTTCTACGACCAGTACGCGGTGCGCCCCGGCGACCAGATCTGGCTGGACATCAACTCCGACGCGAGCGGCGTCTGGCGGGCCTGGCTCTGGTGGAACAACCGCTGGAACCTGCTGACCACGCAGAAGCTGCCGATCGGCGCCACCGCGCACATGGAGCAGTACGTCGAGGTGCACGTCGACGCCAGCCGCCCGGCCCGGATCGACGTGCCGAAGGTGACCGTCGACAACGTCCGGCTACGCCCGGCCGACCGCGGCCCGGCCCGCTACTGGCGGGAGGACGTGGGCACGCTGACCGGCGCCGAGATCAATCAGCAACAGCGCCGGGGCGGCTTCTGCCTGGACTGGGTCACCCGTTACGACACCTGGACGGCCGGCGGCTGCTGATCAGCCGGCTGATTCTCAGCCGGCGTCGGCGTAGGAGTGCAGGCCCTCGAAGAACAGGTTCACACCGAACAGGTTCATCAGCATCGTCACGAAGCCGAGCAGCGCGATCCAGGTGGCGACCGTCCGCTTCACGCTCGGCGTGGCCCGGGCGTGCAGGTAGGCGGCGTAGACGATCCAGGAGATGAACGCCCAGACCTCCTTGGGGTCCCAGCCCCAGTAGCGGCCCCAGGACGCCTCGGCCCACAGCGGGCCGGCGATCAGCGCGCCGAAGGTGAACAGCGGGAAGGCGAAGGCGTGCAGCCGGAAGGTGAGCCGCTCCAGGCCGGCCGCGTCCGACACGCGCTTGCCCAGCGTGTACGGGAACGTGCGCTTGCCCTCGTCGTACCCGTTCTTGATCAGGAACATGGTGGCCGGCACCGCCCCGATCAGGAAGATGCCGGAGGAGACGATGATCGTCGACACGTGCACGATGAACCAGTACGAGTTCAGCGCCGGGACCAGCGGGCCGACCGGGGTGTAGGCGATCAGGTTGGCCGCGCCGAGGAGCACGACCAGGCTCAGCGAGGCGAACAGCCCGAGGTGCCGGACCGCCGGCTTGCGGATCAGCACACCCGCCCAGACCACGGCGCCGACCAGCGTCGCGGAGAGGATGTACTCGTACATGTTGCCCCAGGGCATCCGCTCGGCGGCGATGCCGCGGGTGGCGGTGGAGCCCAGGTGCAGCGCCAGGCCGAGGAAGGTGAAGGCCACCGCGATGCGGCCGGACCACTCGCCGCGGCTCAGCTTCGCCCTCTCGACCGGCTGCTCGGCGACCGGCGGGACGGGCGCGCCCGCGCCCACCAGCTGCCGGGTCGCCGCTTTGCCGATGTGGCTGCGCTTGCCGAACGCGTACTCACCCGCGTAGCAGATCATGGCGACCAGGTAGGCCAGCACGGTGAACGCCATGAGCTGGTCGGACAGCTCCGCCATCAGGACTTTCCTTCCTTGACAACGTGGTGGGTGAGCGCCGCGAACTCGTCGGCGAACCCGGAATAGTCGGTGCGGGGCAGACCACCGGCCTCGATCACGCTACTCCCCGTGCCGTCGCCGGCCTCGGACACCCGGAACCAGACCCGGCGCCGGTGCACGGCGAGCGAGAGCATCAGGCCGATCAGGCCGAGCACCGAGCCGATCAGCAGCATGAACTGCGTCGGGTCGTAACGGATGGAGAGCGTGGCGAACTGCCGGATGCCGACGAACTCCAGCTTGGTGCCGTCGTCCAGGGTCCAGGTCTCGCCGGGGCGCAGCACGTACGGCCGCTCGCCGCTGACCTTGGTGAGCTTGCCGTTCGCGATCTGCCCGCGGTCGAGCGCGTAGACCGACCCCGGGATGCCCACGTCCAGCCCCAGGTCCCCGCGGTAGGCGGCCAGGTAGAGCACCGGGTTGTTCGCGGCCGGGAACTGCGAGCGGGCGCTGCCGTCGGTCCCGCCGGTCGGCAGGAAGACGCCTTCGAAGCCCATCTGCAGCTTGTCGTCGCGCTCGTTGGTCTTCGGGTCGATGTTGACGTCCGGGAACTGGGCGACACCCTCGCTGGTCAGCATCCCGTCGGTGGGCAGGAACGGCACGATCTTGGTCTGCTGCTCGCCGTACCGGTCGGTGAAGCGCAGCACCGGCGCGTAACCCTGGCCGAGCAGGTAGACGTTCGCCCCGTCGAGGCGCAGCGGGTCGTTCACCGTGAACGACCGGACCTGGTCGGGCCCGCCGTCCTCGCTGACCGCGACCGTCGCCAGGAACGACTTCGGCACGCCGTTCGCCTGGTAGGTGGCGTCGAACTTGTTGAGCTTCATGCAGATGTCCGGCAGCTTCTCGGCGGAGACCCGCGGGCCCAGCGACGAGTCGTCGAACTGCGTAAGCGTGTTGCAGAAGCCCTGGTCCGGGCCGGCCACCAGCAGGCGGTTGGCGTGCCAGCCGTACCAGTGCCCGAAACCGACACCGACCAGCACCGCCAGCATGGCGAAGTGGAAGAGCAGGTTGCCGGTCTCCTTGAGGAAACCCTTCTCCCCCGAGATCGTCCAGGTCCCGTCCGGCAGCTCCCGCAGCCGCGTCCGGAAGCGCCGGCCGCGCAGCATCCGCGCGATGCCTTCGGCAGTCGCGGCGGCCTTCTCCGGGCTCGCGGTGGGCGCCAGATGCTGCGGCAGCCGGTCCATCCGCTTCGGAGCATCCGGGGGTACGGTGCGCAGCGCCCGAACGTGGTCGCGCAGGCGGGGCAGGACGCAGCCGATCAGCGACGTGAACAGCAGCAGGTAGATCGCCGCGAACCAGGGCGAGGAGTAGACGTCGAAGGCGAAGAACCGGTCGATGACCGGGGCCAGCTTCGGGTGCTCGGCGAAGTACTCCTGCACGTTCTCCCGGTTCACCGTCCGCTGCGGGAAGATCGAACCGGGTACCGCCGCCACCGCCAGCAGGAAGAGCAGGATCAGCGCCGTACGCATGCTGGTCAGCTGGCGCCAGGAGTTGCGCAGCAGCGCCCACAGCGGGTTGACGCGCCGCGGCGGCGGCGCCTCGGCCGCGGCGGGGCGGTCCTCGACCACGGTCACAGGTACAGCTCCCCGCCGAAGTTCAGGGTGGTCATCAGCCAGGCCAGGAAGTAGTTCCACTGGCCGCTGATCAGCGTCACCCCGATGACCAGCAGCAGCACGCCGCCGACCCGGGTCACCCACCGGCTGTGCCGGCGAACCGCGGTGAAGACGCCGAGCAGCCGGCGGAAGAAGAGCCCGAACAGGATGAACGGGACACCCAGACCGAGGCTGAAGGCGAGCGCGAGAATCACCGCACGGTCGGTCTGCCCGCTGGTGGCCGCCAGTGCGCCCACCGCGGCCAGCGTCGGGCCGATGCAGGGAATCCAGGAGACCGCGAAGATCGCCCCGAAGACCGGCGCGCCGAGCAGCCCCGCGGCCGGCAGTCGGTTGATCCGGGCCTCCCGCTGGAAGCCGGGGATCCAGCCCAGGTAGCCCAGGCCGAGCACGATGACCAGCCCGCCGAGGATGACGTTCAGGGTGTCCCGGTGCGTGATCAGTGTGGCGCCGATATTCGCCACCATGGTCATGAGCAGCGTGAACACGACGGCGAAGCCGAGCACGAAGAGGCTGCTGCCGAGCAGGACCCGGCTCTTGAGCGCCATCGTCCGGGTTCGGGTCACGGTCGCCACGGCGCCCTTGTCGCCGGTGCCGATCGCGGCGTCCAGGTCGGAGCCGGCCAGGCCGGTGACATACGACAGATAGCCCGGCACCAGGGGCAGAACACACGGGGAGAGGATGCTGACCAGGCCGGCGATGAGGGCAGCGCCGATCGCCAGGAGCAGCGGGCCGCTCATGGCCGTGTTCTGGAACGCGTCTCCCATCAGGGATTGCCTTCAGTCCGTTTTTGGGTGGCGGGTGGGGCGGTTGGATGGTCCTCCGCCGCCACCCGTTCCACCAAGGGCTGGAGTTCACCGGCCGTGGTCGCCTTGCGCAGCGCGACCGCGATCCGGCCCTGCCGGTCCAGAATCAGTGTCGCCGGTGTGCTCGTCTGGGTCACGTCGAACTTCAGCGCGACCTTCGCGTCGAAGTCGTAGATGCTCGGGTAGGTCACCCGGCCACGCTCGAACGCGATCGCCGCGTCCCGGTCGTCACGCGAGTTGATGCCGATGAACGAGACGCCCTTGTCCTTGGTGGCCTGGTAGGTGCTCTCCAGGTCGTCCGCCTCGGCCCGGCACGGCGCGCACCACGAACCCCAGAAGTTGACCACGACGACCTTGCCGCGATCCGCCTCGATGTCGTAGGTACCGCCGTCGAGCAGCTCACCGGTGACCCCGGAAACCTGCGGCCGGTTTGCCACGGCGCACTCGGTCACCAGGTTCTTGCCGGTCTCGCACTTCTGCGCCCAGTTCTCCTCGCCGCCACAGCCGGCCAGGACACCGGCGGCGGCGACCGCAGCGACCGTGACGGCGACGAGGCGGCGCATGATCACGCCCCCTTGGCGGTCTTGGCCGTCGCGGAGAGGGCGACGAGATGGGCGGCGGGCTCCGAGTAGTCGATACCGACCACCTTGGAGCCCTCGAACCGGAACGAGGTGAGACTGGCCAGCCCGCACTCCCGGCGGCGCGGGTCGTGCCAGAGACGCTTGCCCTCCACGTAACGGCGCAGCGTCCAGATCGGAAGCTGATGCGAGACGCAGACCGCCTCGTGCCCCTCGGCGGCGACCCGGGCCGCCTGCACCGCGGCGAACATCCGCTGAGCGATGACCAGGTAGGCCTCGCCCCAGGACGGGGTGATCGGGTCGCGCAGCACCCACCAGTGCCGGGGGTTGCTGAACGCGCCGTCGCCGACCGAGACCTTCTTGCCCTCGAAGTAGTTCGCGCTCTCGATCAGCCGGACGTCGGTCGCCGTCTCCAGCTTGAACTCGGCGGAGATCGGCGCCGCCGTCTCCTGGGCGCGCTCCAGCGGGCTCGCGACCACGTAGGTGATGTCCCGGCCGGCCAGCGTCTCGGCGGCGGCCTTGGCCATCTGGTGCCCCAGCTCGGACAGGTGGAAGTCGGGCAACCGGCCGTAGAGAATCTTGTCCGGGTTGTAGACCTCACCGTGCCGGAACACGTGCACCGTGGTCTTGGTCGGCTCTGACATCAAACCCCCGCTGCCGCTCGCGCCGCGTGCGGCACCGCAGCGGCGATCTGCTCCAGAGCCGCGTCGTCGATCGCGGTGGAGACGAACCAGGACTCGAAGGCGCTCGGCGGCAGGTAGACGCCGTGCGACAGCATCGAGTGGAAGAAGGCCTTGAACGCCGCGGCGTTCTGGGTCTTCGCGGAGTCGTAGTCGACGACCTCCGCGTCGGTGAAGAAGATCGAGAACATGTTGCCCGCGTAGGACAGCCGGTGCGTGACGCCCGCCGCGCTCAGCGCCTCGGAGCAGAGCGAGCCGATCGTGCTCGCCAGGTCGTCGAGCCGCTTGTAGACCGCGTCGTCGGCGAGCCGCAGCGAGGCCAGGCCGGCCGCGCAGGCCAGCGGGTTCCCGGAGAGCGTGCCGGCCTGGTAGACCGGGCCGGCCGGGGCGAGCCGCGACATGATCTCGCGGCGGCCGCCGAACGCCGCGGCGGGCAGGCCACCGCCCATCACCTTGCCGAAGGTGAACAGGTCCGCGTCGACCGGGTGCAACCCGGCCCAGCCGCCGGCCGAGATCCGGAAGCCGGTCATCACCTCGTCGACGATGAGCAGCGCGCCGTGCCGGTGCGCGATCTCGGCGAGCTTGCCGTTGAAGTCGTCACGCGGGGCGACCACGCCCATATTGCCGGGCGCCGCCTCGGTGATGATCGCGGCGATCTCGCCGCCGTCCGCCGCGAAAGCGGCCTCGACCGCCGCGACGTCGTTGTACGGCAGCACGATGGTCTCGCTGGCCGCCGCGCCGGTGACGCCGGGTGAATCGGGCAGGCCGAGCGTGGCCACGCCGGAGCCGGCCGCGGCCAGCAGCGCGTCCACGTGGCCGTGGTAGCAGCCGGCGAACTTCACCACCTTCGACCGGCCGGTGTAGCCGCGGGCCAGCCGGATCGCGGTCATGGTCGCCTCGGTGCCGGAGTTGACCAGCCGCACCTCGTCGATCGAGGTCCGCCGGACGATCTCCTCGGCCAGGTCCACCTCACCCGCGGTGGGGGTGCCGAAGCTGGTGCCGAGCGCGGCCGCCCGCTGCACCGCCTCCACGATCTCCGGGTGGGCGTGCCCGTGGATCAGCGGGCCCCAGGAGCAGACCAGGTCGACGTAACGCCGCCCGTCCGCGTCGGTCAGCCAGGCGCCGCTGCCGGAAGCCATGAACCGGGGCGTGCCGCCGACCGCCCGGAACGCACGCACAGGTGAATTGACCCCACCCGGCACGATGGCCTGGGCGCGGTCGAACAGGGCCTGGGAGACCGGGGCATCCTCCGGGTACGGAAGCTCCGCGGTGGGATATGTCGTGGTCACAGCGATTCCCATTCTGTCAGCGGCGTACTTCGAGTATTCCTAGAGGGTTGTTCACATCACCGGATGATGTCCGGAAGGACCTGGTCCGACCGCGCCCAACAGGCCGTTTCGCCCTGAAGAGGATAGGCTGAGCCGCGTGGAGCGACCCGAACTGTCGATCGCGGTTCAGCGCGCCCCCGACGAGGTGGTGATCCAACTCGCCGGGGAGATCGACGTGCTCACGGTCACCGAGCTGTCCATGGTCGTCAACGAACTGCTGCCCGAGCCGCCCGCGCGGATCGTGCTCGACATGGCCGGTGTGACGTTCTGCGACTCGCAGGGGCTGGGCACGCTCGTCGTGCTCAGCCGCAAGGCACAGCACGCTCAGTCCGTGCTCTCCCTGACCAATGTCGGCGAGTTCCTGATGCGGGTGCTGGACATCACCGGGCTGCGCAGCGCGCTGATGATCAGCAGCACCGCCTGAACGACCTGGCATACCGCGATGCTTGCACACCGCGGGTGAGCGCTTCCTGTGGGCGGCGTCGCCAGTGGAGTGAGGCTCAGTCGCAGGGTTGATCAAACGTAGGGTTTGATCAACTGAAGTCGCCGGAGGCGGTGGCCGCAGGGCGGGAACCGCTCGCGGCGGCCACGGCGTAGGTGTCCTGGCCGGCATCGCGGCCGCCCTCGGCGTGGGTGTACCGCGCGAAGAAGGTGTAGGTCCCGGGCGCCATCGTGTCCCCGGACGACAGCACGAACCGGTAGACCAGCGCGTCCGCTTCCTCGGTGACCGTGCTGGTGACGCTCGCGCCGGGCACCTGCTGGCTGCCGCCGCGGGAGACCAGCTCCGGGGTACGCGCCACCCGGATCGTCACCTCCAGCGCGGTGAGCTGCTCGGTCGTCGTGACCGTCACGACGCTGCTGCCCTGCGAGTCGCCACCGGGGTCGACCGATCCGTCCGCCCGCAGCGGGGAGCCCGCCACCGCCGGCGCCGACTTCGAGGTGCGCTGGGGCCGGACCGACCGGGAACTGGCCGGGCTCGACGAGGGTGGCGCGGAGGGGGTGGCCGACGGTGCCGGTGCGCTCGGTGACGGGGTCACCGGCACGCTGATCGTCGGTGTCGGCATCGGCGCCGGGCCGGGCTCGCCGTCGCCGGCGAGCGCCCACTGGGCGAAGCCGCCACCGCCGAGCAGGGCGGCCACCGCGACGGCCGCGCCGGTGATCCGGACCCGCGACGCCGGCTCGGTGCGGGCCCGGTGGCTGCGCATCGCGGTGCGGGTGATCCGGTCGAGCATGACCTCCCGGTCGGGCCGGTGCGCCGCCGCCTCGGCGCGCAGTGCCGCGCGCAGCTCTGATTCGATGAGCGTCATCGCGCCGCCTCCCAACCGTTGTTCCGTGCCGTGGCCGCCGGGGTCCCGCCCGGCGGCCACGGGGCGATCACTTGAAGGTGATGTCGGACGCGCTGTACCTGCAGTGCGTGCCGTCCGGGCCGGTGCCGATCTTGGTCGGCTCCTTGCCGCTGCTGTTGCCGGTGAACTTGACGCAGATGTCCAGGCTCTTCTTGCCGACCACGGTGATCTTGGACAGCGTGGCGGTGTCGCCGTAGTTCTGGTTGATGCCGACCAGGCTGCCGGCCGGGGCGGTGGCGGTCACGTTCTGCACCACGACCGCGCGCTTGTGCTGGGTGGAGCAGTTGCCGCAGGACCGGTAGAGCTTGCCGAAGTCGGAGACCTGGAAGTTCTTGATGGTCAGCGTGCCACCGCCGTTGTGCTGGAACACCTTGTCGTCCGCACCCTTGGCGCCGCCGCCGTCGACGGTGTAGGTCGCCGAGGCGCCGCCCTTGAAGGTGGCCGCGTCCTCGCCGACGTTCTCCCACCACACGTTGATCAGCGTGCAGGAGCCGGAGCAGTGGATGCCGTCCGCGGCCGGGGCGCCGAGGATGACGTTCTTCAGCACCGCGCCGTCGTTCAGCTTGAACAGCGGGTCCTGGCCCTCGTCCTGCCCGTCGCCGCCCAGCTCACCGCTGCCGAAGTAGCGGGCGTTGCCGCCGTCGAGCGTGCCGGAGACGGTGATGGTCGCGGTGACCGGCTTGCTGCCGATCGCGGTCGGCCAGGCCGCCGAGGTCGCCGTCGGCACAGCGGTCGCCGTCGGGGAGGCCGTCGCGGTCTTGCTCGGCGTCGGCGAGGCGGTCGCGGTCTTGGTGGCCGTCGCGGTCTTGCTCGGCGTCGGCGAGGCGGTCGCGGTCTTGGTGGCCGTCGCGGTCTTGGTGGCCGTCGGGGAGGCGGTCGCGGTCTTGGTGGCCGTCGGGGAGGCGGTCGCGGTCGGGGCCGCGCCGACCGGGTTCACCGAGACATCGTCGAACGAGGCCGACGCGTAGCTGGTGACCAGGCCGATCCGGCCGGTGCCGGCCAGGGTGCCGGTGCCCGAGGCCACCCGCGCACCGTCGACGAAGCCGGTCACGGTGCTGCCGGACGCGTCGATGCGCAGCGTGTGCCACGAGGTGAGGTTGCTGATCGCCGCCGAGCCCAGGGTGGTCACCACGCTGCCCTTGACCGCCTGCAGCTCCGCCTTGCCCGCGCCGGTCAGCGCCAGGCGGTACATGGTCGACGAGCCGCTGGCCCGGGCCGCGATGCCGGCCAGGCCGGAGCCGAGCTTGACCGGCTTGACCCTGGCCTGCACCGAGTAGTCGGTCCAGGACGTCTCGCCGGCGAACACCCGCGCCAGCTCGCTCTCCGCCTTGGACTGCTGGTAGACCTTCGAGCCGTCGGAGACCACCGCCCAGGTGCCGCCGGACTTGGACCAGCCGCTCGCGCCGCTCTCGAAGCTGTCGTCGAAGAGGGTGGCCGCGGAGGCCGAGGGGACGAGGACGGCGACCAGCGCGGTGACGGCGCCGGCCGCGCCCGCCGCACCGAGGCCGGCCACCAGGCGACGGCGCCGCCGGCTCGGGGCTGCGCTAGGCATTGCGTGCCGCATGTTGCTCCTACTCAGGGGACGAAGATCGCATGATCAAGCGATCACGTCCCGGTAGTGGCACGGCTGCCCAGCAAGGTTGTTCGGCGTGACCCAGGTCACACCTGCGGTCAGTTGCCCCAGCGGGCCTTCTCCAGCAGGTCCAGCGCCTCGGTGGCGGCGTCGTCCCCACCACCGCGCAGCACCCGCGCGGCCTCGTCCACCGTCTCGGTGAGCCGCTGCCACTGCGCCTCGCGCTCCCGGGACGCCTCGGCCTGCGCCTTGAGCTGCTGATTCTTCGTCCACAACTCGACGAAGATGGAGACCTTGGCGCGCAGCACCCACGGGTCGAACGGCTTGGTGAGGTAGTCGACGGCGCCCACCGCGTACCCCCGCAGGGCCAGCTGGGCGTCCCGGTCGGCCGCGGTGAGGAACAGGATCGGCACGTGCCGGGTCCGCTCCCGCCGCTTGATGTGGCTGGCCGTCTCGAAGCCGTCCATGTTGGGCATGTGGGCGTCCAGCAGGATCACCGCGAAGTCGTCGGTGAGCAGCTGCTTGAGGGCCGCCTCGCCGCTCTCCACGGCCACCGGTGTGACCGGCAGGCCCTGGAGGATCGCCTCCAGGGCCAGCAGGTTGTCCCGCCGGTCGTCGACCAGTAGCGCCTTGGCGCGCTCACCCACGCGTGCTCACCTCACCCTTCAGCCGCGTTCCGGCTCGGTCCTGTCGTCCGCGTTCACCCAGCGCGCCATCAGCTCGATCAGTTCGTCCAGGTCGACCGGCTTGGTGATGTAGTCACTGGCACCGGCAGCGAGCGCCGATTCCCGGTCGCCCGGCATCGCCTTCGCCGTCAGGAAGACTACCGGGAGGTCACGGAAACGCTGATTTCGCCGAATTCCCCGGGTGGTCTCGTAGCCGTCCTGATCCGGCATCATCGCGTCCATCAGCACGATGTCCACCTCGGGATGCTCGGCCAGGATCCGCACGCCGTCCACCCCGTTGTCGGAGTAGAGGACGTTCAGGCCGTGCATCTCCAGGGCGCTGGTCAGCGCGAAGACGTTCCGGACGTCGTCGTCGATGATCAGCACGGTGGCGCCGTCCAGCTGCCGGCCGGCCGGGACCACGGCGGTCTCCTCCGGCCGCGGAGTGACCAGCGGTGACATCTCCATCAGCGGCATGTCCAGCGAGGCGGTCGGGCGCACCGACACCGCCTTGGCCGGGACCGCCGGCAGCGCGGGCATCGGAATCGCGTCCGGCACCAGGGCTTCCGGCATGTAGAGGGTGAACGTCGACCCACCGCCCGGCACCGACGAGACGGTGATCGTTCCGCCGAGCAGCGCGGCGAACTCCCGGCTGATCGACAGGCCCAGGCCGGTGCCGCCGTACTTGCGGGTGGTGGTGCCGTCGGCCTGCTGGAACGGCTCGAAGATGATCGCCAGCTTCTCGTCCGAGATGCCGATGCCGGTGTCGGTGACCGCGAACCCGATCACCTGGCGGCCGGTGACCACCGAGGGCATGTCCAGGTCCGGGTCCGGGGTGGCCGGGAAGATGCTGAGCGTCACCGAACCGCTGTCGGTGAACTTGACCGCGTTCGACAGCAGGTTGCGCAGGATCTGCTGCAGGCGCTGCGGGTCGGTGACGATCGAGTCGGGCAGCTCGGGCGCCACGTCCACCCGGAACGCCAGGCCCTTGTCCTCGGCCTGCGGCACGAACGCCTGCTCGACGTAACTGCGGATGCCGTCGAAGTCGACCACGTCCGGTTCGACGTCCATCCGGCCCGCCTCGATCTTCGACAGGTCGAGGATGTCGTCGATCAGCGAGAGCAGGTCGGAGCCGGCGCTGTGGATCGTCCGGGCGAACTCGATCTGCTTGCTGGTGAGGTT
Organism: Actinoplanes sp. NPDC024001; assembly: GCF_040638955.1. Taxonomy (NCBI): domain Bacteria; kingdom Bacillati; phylum Actinomycetota; class Actinomycetes; order Micromonosporales; family Micromonosporaceae; genus Actinoplanes; species Actinoplanes sp. NPDC024001. The sequence goes on along the minus strand of NZ_JBEZZB010000003.1, from coordinate 27,851 downwards.
CTGCTCGGTGTTGTCGGCGAGCAGCCGGGCCAGCAGCAGCAGCGAGTTCAGCGGGGTCCGCAGCTCGTGGCTCATGTTCGCCAGGAACTCGGACTTGTACGTGTTGGCCCGCGACAGCTGCTGGGCCTTCTCCTCCAGGCCGAGCCGGGCGAGCTCGATCTCCCGGTTCTTCAGCTCGATGTTGGCCTTCTGCTCGCTGAGCAGCTTGGCCTTGTCCTCCAGCTCGGCGTTGGTGCGCTGCAGCTCGGCCGACTGGTCCTGCATCTCCCGGGCCAGGCGCTGCGACTGGGCCAGCAGCTCCTCGGTACGCCGGTTCGCCTGAATCGTGTTGAGCGCGACCCCGATCGTGGCGACCAGCCGCTCCAGGAAGGTGAGGTGGAGTCCGGAGAAGGCCGCCACCGACGCGAACTCGATCACGCCGAGCATCTCGCCCTCGAACAGCACCGGCAGCACCACCAGGTCGTTCGGCGCCATGGTGAGCAGCCCCGAGCGCATGGTCAGGATGCCGTCGTGGGTGGCCCGGACCCGGATCGTGCGGCGCGACACCGCGGCCTGGCCGACCAGCCCCTCACCCGGCCCGAAGGTCACCTCGTGGTCCCGGGCGACGTAGCCGTACGCCGCGGCCAGCCGCAGGCGCATCACCGCTTCCTCGTTGTCCACCAGGAAGAACGCGCCGAGCTGGGCGTCGACCAGCGGCGTCACCTCGGTCATGATCATGCGGCAGACCTCGCCGACGTCCCGCTGACCCTGCAGCAGGCCACCGATGCGGGCCAGGTTGGAGTCGAGCCAGCCCTGCTCCGCGTTGGTCTTGGTGGTGTCGCGGAGCGTGACGATCATCTGGTTGATGTTGTCCTTGAGCTCGGCCACCTCGCCCTGCGCCTCGACCGCGACGCTCTGGGTCAGGTCACCGCGGGTCACGGCGGTGGACACCTCGGCGATGGCACGCAGCTGGATGGTCAGCGTGGAGGCCAGCTGGTTCACGTTGTCGGTGAGGTCGCGCCACGTACCGGAAACGCCCTTGACCTGGGCCTGACCGCCCAGCTTGCCCTCCGAGCCGACCTCACGCGCAACGCGCGTGACCTCGTCGGCGAAGGACGAGAGCTGGTCCACCATGGTGTTGACGGTGTTCTTCAGCTCCAGGATCTCGCCCCGGGCGTCGACCGTGATCTTCTGGCCGAGGTCGCCCTTGGCGACCGCGGTGGTCACCGAGGCGATGTTCCGCACCTGGGCGGTCAGGTTCGACGCCATGTAGTTCACGTTGTCGGTCAGGTCGCGCCAGGTGCCGGCGACGCCCCGCACCTGGGCCTGACCGCCGAGCTTGCCTTCCGAACCCACCTCGCGGGCCACTCGGGTGACCTCGTCGGCGAACGACGACAGCTGGTCCACCATGGTGTTCACGGTGTTCTTCAGCTCCAGGATCTCGCCCTGCGCATCGACGGTGATCTTCTGCGACAGGTCGCCCTTCGCCACCGCGGTGGAGACCTGGGCGATGTTCCGCACCTGGCTGGTCAGGTTCGACGCCATCGAGTTGACGTTGTCGGTGAGGTCGCGCCAGGTGCCGGCCACGCCCCGCACCTGCGCCTGACCACCCAGCTTGCCTTCGGTGCCCACTTCGCGGGCCACCCGGGTCACCTCGTCGGCGAACGACGACAGCTGATCGACCATGGTGTTGACGGTGGACTTGAGCTCCAGGATCTCGCCCCGGGCGTCGACCGTGATCTTCTGGCCCAGGTCACCCTTCGCCACCGCGGTGGTCACCGAGGCGATGTTCCGCACCTGGCTGGTCAGGTTCGACGCCATGTAGTTCACGTTGTCGGTGAGGTCGCGCCACGTACCAGAAACGCCCTTGACCTGAGCCTGACCGCCCAGCTTGCCCTCCGAGCCGACCTCACGCGCAACGCGCGTGACCTCGTCGGCGAACGACGAGAGCTGGTCCACCATCGTGTTGACGGTGTTCTTCAGCTCCAGGATCTCGCCCCGCGCGTCGACGGTGATCTTCTGCGACAGGTCGCCCTTGGCGACCGCGGTGGAGACCTGGGAGATGTTCCGGACCTGCGCGGTCAGGTTCGCGGCGAGCTGGTTCACGTTCTCGGTGAGGTCGCGCCAGGTGCCGGAGACGCCGCGGACCTGGGCCTGACCGCCCAGCCGGCCCTCGGTGCCGACCTCGCGCGCCACACGCGTGACCTCGTCGGCGAACGACGACAGCTGGTCCACCATGGTGTTCACGGTGTCCTTGAGCTCCAGGATCTCGCCCTGCGCGGCCACCGTGATCTTCTGCGACAGGTCGCCCTTCGCCACCGCGGTGGAGACCTGAGCGATGTTCCGCACCTGGCTGGTCAGGTTCGACGCCATCGAGTTCACCGAGTCGGTGAGGTCCTTCCAGGTGCCGGCCACGTTCGGCACCTCGGCCTGACCGCCCAGCTTGCCCTCGGTGCCCACCTCGCGCGCCACCCGGGTCACCTGCTCGGCGAAGAGCCGCAGGGTGTCGGTCAGGCCGTTCATCGTGTCGGCCAGCTCGGCGACCTCGCCACGCGCCGACACGGTGATCTTCTGGGACAGGTCGCCGCGGGCCATCGCGGTCGCCACCTGCGAGATCGAGCGGACCTGGTGGGTCAGGTTCGACGCCATCGTGTTCACCGAGTCGGTGAGGTCCTTCCAGGTGCCGGCGACGCCGCGGACGTCGGCCTGACCGCCCAGCTCACCCTCGGTGCCCACCTCGCGAGCCACCCGGGTCACCTCGTCGGCGAACGACGACAGCTGGTCGACCATGGTGTTCACCGTGCGGCCGATCCGGAGGAACTCACCGCGCAGCGGCCGCCCGTCCATCTCCAGCGCCATGTGCTGCGAGAGGTCACCCTCGGCGACCGCCACGATGACCCGGGAGATCTCCGTGGTGGGCCGGGCCAGGTCGTCGATCAGCGAGTTCACCGAGCGGACACTGTCCGCCCAGGCGCCGTCGAGACCCTCCTCGTCGAGGCGCTCGGTCAGCCGGCCGTCCCGCCCGACGATGCGGCTGATCCGCCGCAGGTCCAGGTTCTGCCGCTCCTGCAGGGAGATGACCTCGTTGAACGCCTCCGCCACCGCCCCGGCCATACCGCCCCGGCGGGGCAGCCGGACCTTGAGGTCGCCGCGGCGCACGCGGCGCAGGGCCTCGGCGAGCTCTTCGAGCAGAACGGTCTCGTCGGGCACGCCGACGCTGGCTTCTTTCGCCGCTGTCATGCTGTCCTCACTCGCTGTCCAACTGAGGCCTGTTCCGCACCGTGGATCTCCACGGTCCTGAACAAGCCTCACCGCCGGGGGGTTCCCTATCCTCTCTCGCCCAACCGGGTCAATGCGAGAGACGACTTTGTGCATACACCCATCCCCGGGAGAGGATGCATGGGTGCCAGCCGAGGTCGGAACCAGGACGAGCATCCCATCAGGGGCCCCGTCCGAGGCCCTGGTGCGCCGGACCAGGTTGCCCAACGACCGGCGGACTCCCGCGGCAGCCCGTGCGCTGGTCCGCTCGGTGCTCGAGGAGACCGGCATGGTCGGCCTGCTCAACGAGGCGCTGCTGCTCACCACCGAGCTGTCCACCAACGCCGTGGTGCACGCCAACACCGAGCTGGACATCGAGGTCACGGCCGATCCGAGCGGGCTGACCGTGACCGTCACCGACTTCGCGCCCGGCCCGGTCGAGCAGCTCGCCGTCGGGCCCCGCAACGAGACCGCCGACATCGGCGAGGTCGCCGAGCGCGGCCGCGGCCTGCTGCTGGTCGACCACTTCGCCAGCCGCTGGGGCACCGTGCACGAGGGCGACGGCAAGGGCGTGTGGTTCCGCCTCGACCAGCGTGCGGACGGCGCCGCGGGATCACCGGTGCGGGTTCCGGCCCAGTCCGAGATGCCCAGCCTCGGCGCGCTCACCGGCCTGCTGCGCAGCGGCTCCGACCGGCAGTCCGAGGAGGGCCTCGCCGACCTCGCCACCGATCTGCTCTCCCGGCTCGCCCGGCTGACCGGCGCGGCCGGCGGCGTGGTGCGGCTGGACCGCGGCGACGGGATGGGCCGCCAGCTGCTGGCCCGGTACGGCCGGGCACCCCGCGACAACGCCGACATCATCCGGGTGCCGCTGACCACCCACCGGCCGTACTCGGGGGAGCTGGAACTCGACGCCTCCCCGGTCGGTTACGCCCAGGCGCTGGCCGGGATGGTCGCCGAGCGGTTCTCCCTGCACCTGGAGAACGACCGGCTACGCCGCGCCGACATCCGCCGGCAGACCTGGATCACCTTCCTCGCCGAGGCCAGCGAGCTGCTCGCCCAGTCCCTCGACGTCAACCTGACGATGGCGCTGATCCCGCAGCTGGTGGTGCCGCGGCTGGGCCAGTGGTGCGCGGTGCACACCACCGACGCGTGGGGCCGGCTGCAGCTCGCGGCCGCCACCCACGCCGAGGAGGCCGCGCTGGCCCAGCTGCACGGGTCGCTCGCCGAGTCCGGTCCGGAGTCGATCCTGGCCCGGCTGGAGGAGGCGTCCCGGCTCGGCACCCAGGTGATGTTCGGCGCGCCGCTGGAGGGCTATGCGGTGCCGCTGGTGGCCCGGGGCGCCCGGCTCGGCACGCTCGCCGTCGGCCGGCACCCCAAGCACCGGCACGACGCCGACGAGGTGGCCGTCCTGGAGGACGTGGCCCGGCGTGCGGCGCTCGCCATCGACAACGCGCGGATCCACGACGAGCGGCGTACGGTCGCGCGCACCCTGCAGGCCTCGCTGCTCCCGCCCGCGCTGCCGCACGTCGAGGGCATCGGCTTCGCCGCGGAATACGTGCCGACCGGCTCCGAGGTGGGCGGCGACTTCTACGACGTCGTCCCGTTCGGCGAGCAACAGTGGCTGGTCGTGGTCGGCGACGTCTCCGGCAAAGGCGTCCAGGCGGCCACCGTGACCGGCCTGGTCCGCGACGTGATCCGGATCCTGGTCGACGACGGCAAGACGCTCAGCGAGATCCTCTGGCGGGTCAACCGCACGCTCGTGCAGCGCGGCGGCGGCCGGTACTGCACGCTCGCGATGGCCTCGGTCACCCGCAAGGGTGACGATCAACTGGGCGTCTGCCTGCACCTGGCCGGCCACGACCGCGCCGTCCTGGTCCGCTCGGACGGCAAGACGGGCTTCGTCGGCGAGGGCGGCACCGCCCTCGGCCTGCTGGAGACGATCACCAGCCCGGACGTCGCGATCACCCTCGGCCCGGGCGACTCGCTGATCTTCTACACCGACGGCGTGACCGAGCGCCGCCGCGGCCGGGAGCTCTTCGGGTCGAGCCGGCTGCGCGAGGCCGCCGCCCCACTGGCCGGCTATCCCGCCGACGTGATGGCCGCCCGCCTGCGCTCCACCACCATCAATTTCTCCGTCGAGGAACCTCGCGACGACATCGCCATCCTGGTCCTGCGCAACGACGCCTGAGGTGACCGGTATGAAGACGCAGTACTACACCGCAACCACGATCGACGGCTTCATCGCCGACGAGCACAACTCGCTGGACTGGCTCTTCGAGGTCGATCAGGGCGGGGTGGACCCGTTCTCCGGCTTCTTCTCCGGCGTGGGCGCGATGGCCATGGGTTCCACCACCTACGAGTGGATCCTCGGCCACGAGAAGGCGCTCGATCATCCGGAGGCGTGGCTGGAGCCGTACGGCGACACTCCCGCCTGGATCTTCACGCACCGCGACCTGCCGGTCATCCCGGGCGCCAACCTGCACTTCGTGCGAGGCGACGTGGCGCCGGTGCACCGCGAGATGGCCGAGGCCGCCGGGGAGCGCAACATCTGGATCATCGGCGGTGGCGATCTGGCCGGCCAGTTCGCCGATCAGGGGCTGCTCGACGAGCTGATCCTGGGCGTGACACCGGTGACCCTGGGCGGCGGCTCCCCGGTTCTGCCGCGGCGGCTCACGTCCGCTCGCCTGACCCTGACCGATGCCCGCCCGCTCGGCCAGTTCGCCTATCTGACGTACTCCTTGAAAGCTCCGTCGCCATGATCTATCGCATGGCATGGTGTTGGCATGGCGAAGACGCAGTACTACACCGCCACCAGCATCGACGGCTTCACCGCCGACACGAGGAACTCGCTGGACTGGCTCTTCGAGGTTGACGAAGGCACCGAGAACCCGTTCGGCGAGTTCTTCGAGGGTGTCGGCGCGTTCGCCATGGGCGCGAGGACCTACGAGTGGGTCCTGGAGAACGACAATCTCCTCGAGGAACCGCAGAACTGGCACGACATGTACGGCGACGTCCCCTGCTGGGTCTTCACCCACCGGGACCTGCCTCCGGTGGAGGACGCCAACATCTTCATGATCAGTGGCGACGTCCGGCGGGTGCACGAGGCGATGCTGGTCGCCGCCCAGGGCAAGAACGTGTGGCTGGCCGGCGGCGGCGATCTGGTCAGCCAGTTCGTGGCCGAGGGCCTGCTCGACGAGATCATCCTCGGCATCGCGCCGGTCATCCTCGGCGAGGGCATCCCGCTGCTGCGCCGCCGGGTGCCGGTCGACGACCTGATCCTCACCGGCGTGCACGAGGTCGGCCAGTTCGCCTATCTCACCTACGCCGTCGGCGACGTCGCCCGCCTGGGCCGCCACCTGGCCGCCGAGGTGGTCACCAGGATCCCGTCGCTGCGCTGACCCGCGCTCTCAGAACCACTCGTGCGGCCCGGCCATCGGCAGCTCCGCGGCCATCGCCGGCGGCGCCGCGATGATCGCCAGCTTGCCGCGGCGGGCCAGGAGCACCTGCTCCATGGCGTCGGCGATCTCGGTGACCCGGGCCGCGGTGAGCCCGCGCGGCAGCACGGCGTGCACCGTGCCGATCCCGGCCGATCCGCGCAGCGGCACCGCTGAGCCGGCGCTGTCGCGCAACGCGTAGGCCACCGCCTGGAGGTCGCGGGGGCGCGCCGCGATGCGCAGCACCACGTCGCCGGCGCCGAACGGGTAGCGCCCCCACCACGGTGGCGCGACCGGGGCGATCACCGTCTCGCCGCCCCAGCCCTGCACGATCTCGTCGGCCACCTGGTTGACCGAGCCGGCCGAGCCCTCCAGCAGCAGCGCGAGCATGCCGCCGTCGCGGCCGGGCAGGTCCACCTCGACCGCGCTCGGCTCCAGCTCGCGGGCCACCACCTGGGCGACCAGCTCGCTGACCTCGGCCGGCGTGGACACCGCCCGCCCGACCCAGCGGCGCGCCTCGGGAATCGGCTCGAGCCGCAGCACGGCTGACGTGATCACACCGTCGATCTCGGCGATGCCGGGCCGCCCGTCCTCCCCGTCGGACTCGGCCTCGACGCCGGTGGCGTCCACATATGCCACCCGCAGGGTCTGCGTGGCCGGGCTGCCGAAGCGGTGCCGCAGCGGGCCGGACTCGTTGACCGCGAGCATGCCGCCGATGGTCGCCGTCGGCGACGGCGGGTCGAGCGCGAGACGCTGCCCGCGCAGTGCGAGAGCCGCCTGCACCGCGGGGAACGGGGTGCCGGCGGCGATGACCGCGGTGGCCCCGTCGTGGTCCCACATCCCGTTGAGCCGCCCGCTGTCGACGACCAGCTCGACGGACTCGCGCGGCGGACCCCAGTTGATCTTGCTGCCGGAACCGCGTGGCAGGAAGCCCATCGACCGGTCGGCGGCGAGGCGCAGGATCTCGGCGACCGACCGGGCGGTGGCCGGCACCGCCACCAGACCGGCTCGCCGGCCGGACACCTGGTCGGTGGAGCGCGCCGGGCGCGCGAATCCGGGGCCGCAGATGTCCTCGAGCGCGTCGAGAAGGGAATCACCCACGTCCGAAGCCTCCCCACCTGATCATCGAAGATCGTCCACTCTGGCATATCGTACACATGTTCGAATCGGGGAGGTCGACGTGTGTAAGAAACTCATCGCGGACCAATCGGCCGGTAACGTGTCTCCGGTGACGATTGAAGGCCCACCCACCGCTCGTCAGGTCCCCTCCACGCGCGCCTTCCACGGCGACACGGTCACCGACGAGTTCGCCTGGTTGACGAAGAAAGACGATCCGGCGACCATCGCCCATCTCGAGGCGGAGAACGCCTGGACCGAGCAGGCGACCGCGCACCTGAGCGGGTTGCGCGAGACGGCCTTCCAGGAGATCAGGCGCCGGACCCAGGAGACCGACCTGTCGGTGCCCAGCCGCAAGGGCGGGTATTGGTATTACACGCGCACCGTCGAGGGCAAGCAGTACGGGATTCATTGCCGCGTCCCGGTCCGCCCGGGCGAGACCGCCCCGCCGATGGACGAGGAGAAACCCGGCGAGCAGATCCTGCTGGACGGCAACGAGCTGGCCGCGGGCAAGGAGTTCTTCGCGCTCGGCACGTTCGACGTCAGCCCGGACGGCGACTGGCTGGCCTACTCGACCGACTTCGCCGGCGACGAGCGCTTCACGCTGCGGGTGAAGAACCTGCGCACCGGCGAGGTGCTCGCCGACGAGGTGCCGGGCACGTTCTACGGCAGCGCCTGGTCCGCCGACGCGAGCACGCTGTTCTACATCACCGTCGACGAGGCCTGGCGGCCCTACCGGGTGTGGCGGCACACCATCGGCGCCACCGAGGACGTGCTGATCTACGAGGAGCCGGACGAGCGGTTCTGGGTCGGCGTCGACCTGAGCCGCAGCGAGAAGTTCATCGTGATCGACGCGCAGAGCAAGATTACGTCCGAGGTCCGGGTGATCCCAGCCGACCAGCCCGCCGCCGAGCCGTTCGTGATCGCCGAGCGCCGCCAGGGCGTGGAATATTCGGTGGAGCATCACGGCCACCGCTTCCTGATCCTGCACAACCTCGACGCCGAGGACTTCGCTCTGGCCTGCACCTCGGTGGACAACCCGGGCGAGTGGGTGGAGCTGATCGCGCACGAGCCGGGCACCCGGCTGGAGTCGGTCGACGCGTTCGCCCGGCACGTCGTGGTGTCGCTGCGCCGCGACGGCCTGACCGGCCTGCGGGTGATGACCGACGGCAGCACCGACACCTACGACATGACCTTCCCGGAGCCGCTCTACAGCGTGCACCTGGCCGGCAACCCGGAATACGACACCGCCTCGGTGCGGATCAGCTACACCTCGCTGGTCACCCCCGAGTCGGTGTTCGACGTCGACCTGGTCACCCGGGCCATGACCCTGCGCAAGCAGAAGCCGGTGCTCGGCGGTTACGACCCGGCCGACTACGAGCAGTTCCGCGAGTGGGCGACCGCTCCCGACGGGGTCCGGGTGCCGATCTCGATCGTGGCGCGCAAGGGCACTCCGCGGGACGGTTCGGCGCCCGCGGTGCTCTACGGATACGGGTCCTATGAGCACTCCGTCGACCCGTACTTCTCGATCGCCCGGCTGAGCCTGCTCGACCGCGGCGTGGTCTTCGCGATCGCGCACGTGCGCGGCGGCGGCGAGATGGGCCGCCGGTGGTATGAGACCGGCAAGATGCTGGCCAAGAAGAACACCTTCACCGACTTCGTCGCCTGCGCGCAGGCGCTGGTCCGCAACCGGTGGACCTCGGCGTCGCGGCTGGTGGCCCGCGGCGGCTCGGCCGGCGGCATGCTGATGGGCGCGGTCGCCAACCTGGCGCCGGAAGCGTTCGCCGGCATCCTCGCCGAGGTCCCGTTCGTGGACCCGCTCACCTCGATCCTCGACCCGAGCCTGCCGCTCACGATCACCGAGTGGGAGGAGTGGGGCAACCCGCTCGAGTCCGCCGAGGTGTACTCCTACATGAAGTCCTACAGCCCCTATGAGAACGTGACGAAACAGGCGTACCCCCGAATCCTCGCGGTGACCAGCCTGAACGACACGCGCGTGCTCTATCACGAGCCGACCAAGTGGATCGCTCGCCTGCGCTCCGTCGCGCCCGGCGGCGACTACCTGCTCAAGACCGAGATGGGCGCCGGCCACGGCGGCCCGAGCGGCCGCTACGACGCCTGGCGGGAAGAGGCCTTCAACATCGCCTGGATCCTGGACGTGCTCAAGGCCGCATAAAGATCAAAACCGGTCTCGGTACGACAAGGCGGCGGCCTCCGCGCGACCCGAGGCCCCAGCGCCCGCATCCGGGCTGATGCGGGCGCTGGGCCTCACCCCACTCGCAGCTCCTCCAGGTCGGTACTGGAACGCAGAGTCAGCATGCCGACGCCGGCCACGAGCGCCATGACGACGACGGCCCCCGCGCCGAGCACGACGAGTTCAGCGAACGGAATCGGCACGTCCAGGGTGACGCTCGCGTTGCGCCAGCTCGCGGAGGCCTCGTCGGCGCATTCCGCACCGCTGCAGACGCCGCCCCGGGCGGTGACCGTGGAGTTGACTGTCCGAACCAGTCCGGTGCCGACGATCAGCGCCACGGTCGTCGCCGGAATCAGCGGTGCGAACGTCTGCCAGGCGATCGCCTCACCGAGCGTCCGGCGCGGCACCCCGGTCGCCACCAGCGCGGAATAGGTGCGGCGGCGGGTCACGATGCCCTCCGCCAGCGCAATCATGATGCCGGCAGCGGCGAGCACCAGACCGACACCGACCGCGACGTTGATGAGGTTGATCGCGTTGAAGTAGAAGGCGGTGTCCTGCTCGTACGTGCCGTCGAGCTGCTGCCAGACCTGCTCGTCCGCGACGAACTGGGTGGCCAGCCCACTGCGGTAGGCCTGCACACCGGCACCGATCACGACTGCGGCGAGCAGCGCGGCCAGCAGGCGGCTGCCGCTCCAGGGATCAGCCATCAGCTGCCTGCCGGCGAGCAGGGCACCGGGCCTGCGCCCGTACCGGTGCAGCACCCGGCCCGCGGTGTAGGTGACCCAGCCGGTGCCGAGGACGACTCCGAAGATCGCCGTGAGCACGATCAGGGCAATGCCCGCCATGACCCAGTCGGCGGAGACGGTGTACCCGGAGGACCGCTCGAGGATCCACTCACCGACCGGCCGGATCACCAGCGGGATGAAGACGCCCAGGAGGATCAGCACACCCGGCAGGGCCGACGGCCGCCGGTCGCGGTTACGCCCGGAGCACACCGAGCGGTGTGATGACCACGTGGCGCAGGAGAAAAGCGGCGGAGAGCGCAGCCAGCACCGGCACGGCAAGCAGAGTCAGCGCGATCATCCAGGCCGGCGGGATCACGTCGGTGGGCAACGGCAGGCGGCCGTCCGGCGCGGGCCGGTGCAGGGTCTCGCGCAGCAGAAGGTGCACGCCGAAGCCCAGGACCGAGCCGACCAGCGCGGCGAGCCCGGTTTCGGTCACTGCGATCAGCACGACCTGCCGGCGCGTGCCACCGGCCAGGCGCACGGCGGCCAGCCGCCGGTCCCGCGACGGCGAGCCGAACCGGACGCTGTGCCCGGTCAGCACCAGGACCGGCACGGCCAGGAGCAGCAGCGTCAGAACCACGCCCGGACGCAGCCCGGGCTCGGCGAGCAGGCTGCTGGTGTAGTGGTTCCAGCCATCGGATCCGTCGCGCGACGTGCCGAGCTCCGGAACGGCCACCACGGTCGCCGCGGCGAGCAGCACCAGCGCGGCCAGTGCCGAGCTCACCACGGTGAACACCAGGCGCAAACGGTCGGTGCGGCTGCCGGCCAGCGCGAGACGCGCCACCGTTGCTGGTTTCACCGGTCCACCCCGATGCCCAGACCGGTCAGATCCACCACACCGTCGCGCAGGACGACCTCGCGATCCGCGTAGGCCGCCACCCGCGCCTCGTGGGTCACCAGCACCACCGCGGTGTTCTGCTCCCGCGAGGCCCGGACGATCTGGTCGAGAACCTGCTCGCCGGCGAGCTGGTCGAGCGCGCCGGTCGGCTCGTCGGCGAAGAGCACCCGGGGCTCGGTCACCAGGGCCCGGGCCACGGCGCAGCGCTGCTGCTGGCCGCCGGACATCGCACCGGGCCGGTTGTCGGCCAGGTCCGCGACGTCGAACCGGTCAAGCCAGGTGAGCGCCGCCTCCCGCGCTTCTCGCCGCCCCGAACCGGCGAGCAGCAACGGGAGGGCGACGTTCTCGGCCGCTGTCAGTTCGGGCACCAGCTGCCCGAACTGGAACAGCACGCCGAACTCCGTGCGGCGCAGCCGCGACCGCGCGGAGTCGGACCAGAGCCCCAGGTCCTGCTCGCGGTACTCGACCTGGCCCTGGTCGGCGCGAAGGATGCCGGCGAGGCAGTGCAGCAGCGTGGATTTGCCGCAGCCGCTGGGACCCGTGACGGCGACGATCTCGCCTTCGCCGACCGCGATGTCCACGCCGCGCAAGGCCGGCGTCGGGCCGTAGCTCTTCGCGATTCCGGTGCCGCTCAGCAGTGGGGTGCTCACGCTGTCACTTCCTTCTGTAGGTCGGCGACCCTCGTGAGGGTCGTCCGCAACCAGCGCAGATCCGCATCGAGATGCCCGAGGGCGTAGTCGGCGGCCACGACGTCACCGACCGTCGCGTCCACGGCCGACTTGGCTGCGGTCAACTCCCGCATCCGGGACATGTGCGCGTCGCGCTGGGCGATCAGGTAGTCACGGGCCCGGTCGACGCCGGCAGCGAGCAGGGCGACCACCACCTTGTTGAACAACGTGCTGGTCACATAGGGCGCGGGCGGCTCGGTGCTGGCGAGCCACTCGTCGAGCTTCTCCCGGCCGAGGTCGGTCAGCTCATACGACCGGCGCTCGGGACCGCCGTCCTGATCCTGCCCGGACTCGATGACGAGGCCGTCCCGCTCCAGCCGGCCGAGAGTGGCATAGACCTGCCCGAACGCGAGCGGTTTCGCCTGTGGCAGGCGTTCGTCGTGCTCCCGTTTCAAGTCGTAGCCGTGTCGTGGGCCGGCAGCGAGCAGCCCGAGCAGAACATGCGCCGTGGACATGCCCGCTACTATTCACTGAGTGAATAGCTGCCGTCAAGGAGGCCCGGCGATGAGGGAGGAAGGTTCAGGCCGTGCGGCGCAGCGCGACGACCGCGATGTCGTCCGCCTGCTCGCCGGCCCCGGCGAGCTGGGTGAGCAGCCGGCGGCAGAAGGCGTCCAGGTCCGCCTCCACCTCGCCGGCACAGGCGGCCAGCGCGGCCAGCCCCACGTCGATGTCGGCGTCGCGGCGCTCGATCAGCCCGTCGGTGTAGAGCACGAGGGTGCCACCCGGCGGCAGGATCAGCTCCAGTTCGTCACGGCGCGGCGCGTCGAGACCGAGCAGCGGCCCGCGCGGCTGGAGGAACTGAACCTTGCCGTCGACGTGCATCAGCGGCGGCAGGTGCCCGGCGCCGGCCATCCGCACCCGTCCGGTGGCCGGGTCGAGGGTGAGCAGGCAGAGCGTCGCCGAGTCGGACGGCAGCACGGTCCGCATGAACCGGTTGACCAGCTCCAGGACCGCGCCCGGCGGATGGCCCTCGACGGCGTAGGCGCGAACCGCGTGCCGCAGCTCGGCCATCACGGTGGCCGCGTGCAGCGAGTGCCCGGCCACGTCCCCGATCGCCACGAGCAGCTGATCGTTCAGCACGGTGAGCTCGTAGAAGTCGCCGCCCACCTCGGTCTGCGCGCCGGCCGGCTCGTAAAGGACGGCCCGCTCCACCCCGGGGACGTCGGGCAGCCGGGACTGCAGCAGGCTGCGCTGCAGCGTCACCGCGATCCGGTGCTCCTCGTCGAACGAGCGCTGCGCCTCCACCGCTGCCGCGACCGCCTGGGAGAGCTGCCGCAGCACCGGGAATCCGGGGGTTTGCGAGCTGCTCGGCGCCACCACGTAGACCGGGGGCCGGTCCACCCGCAACCGGGCCGCCGCCACCACGACCTTCTCACCCTCCGGCCACCGGGCCACGTCCCAGTCCGCCGCCTCGTCGGTGCGCACCAGCGAGCCCACCGCCACCCGATCCCCGGGGACCGTCCACGGGCGTACGATCGCGGGTTTGCCGACCGCCGCCAGGCTCTCGCCGTCGGAAGCCTCCGCAACCACCGCGACCTGCCCGCCGAAGATGTCGCAGGCGCCCTCGGCGGCCGCCGCGAGCAGGGCGGTCAGGGTGGACGCCGAGTTGATCGCCAGGGTGGTCTCGGCCAGCCGGACCATCCGCTCGGCGAGCAGCTCGGCCCGCTGCCGGGCCCGGTAATAGCGGAGCACGGCCTGCACGGTCGCGATCAGCTCGTCCGGCTCGATCGGCTCGACCAGATAGGCGTCCGCTCCCCGGTTCAGCCCCTGGGCGCGGTCACCCACGTCCACGGCGTGGGCGGAGACGTGGATGACGGGCAGCACGCCGTACCGTTGGTCGGTTTTGATCCGCTCGCAGACCTCGAAGCCGCTCATGTCGGGCAGCTTCACGTCCAGCACGACCAGATCCGCGTCCGAGTCGAGCAGCTTGTTCAGGGCCTCGCCGCCGGTCTCCGCCTCCAGCACCGTGAAGCCGGCCCGGGTCAGCCAGCTGACCAGCAGGTACCGCTTGGTGGCGCTGTCGTCCACAACCAGGACGGTGGCGGGATTTCTCATGACGCGACCGGGAGGCGAAGTGTGAACGTGCTGCCCTCGCCCGGCGTGGAGTCGACCCGCAGGCCCCCGCCGAGGACGCCGGCCAGGCGCCGGGCATAGGGCAGGCCCAGGCCGGTGCCCTTGCCGCTCACCGGCCTGCTGCCGGGCACCTGGTAGAACTCCTCGAAGATCCGTTCGTGCAGCTCCGGCGGGATGCCCGTGCCGGTGTCGGCCACCACGAACTCGACGTCGTCGCCGACCGGGTGCGCGCTCAGCCGCACCGAGCCGGACTCGGTGAACTTGATGGCGTTGGTGAGCAGATTGCGCAGCACCTGGGCGAGCAGCACCTCGTCGGAACGCATGGTCGTCACCGTCGGCTCCTCGACCACGAACTCCACCCCGGGCCGGGTCGCCAGCGGACGCAGCGTGCCGCGCAACTGCCCGAACATCGCCTTCAGGTCCACGTCGGACCAGTTCGGCTCGATCCGGCCGGCCTCCGCCTTGGCCAGGTCGAGCAGGCCGTTCACCAGGGTCAGCAGGTCGCTCGCCGAGGTACGGATCAGCTCCACCTGACGGCTCTGCTCGTCGGTGAGCTCGTCCGAGGCGGAGTCGGTCAGCAGACGCCCCAACCCGATGATCGCGGTGACCGGCGCGCGCAGCTCGTGGCTGACGTTCGCCAGGAACCGGCTCTTCGCCTCGCTCGCCGCCCGCAACTGCACCGACTTCTCGTCCAGTTCGGCGTAGAGCGCGACCACCCCGCGATTCGTCTCCTCCAGCTCCTCGGAGAGCTGGTGGTAGAGGGCCATCACCCCGCGGTTGGTCTCCTCCAGCTCGGCGTTGAGCCGCGCCAAGTCATCGCGCTGTGCCCGTACCTCGTCCAGCGCGGCGATGAGCTGCTGGTTCTGCACAGCCAGCTCGTCCAGCGGGCTGCCGGGCACGTGCCGGGCCAGCCCTGCACGGATCTCCTCCATGCGACCGGGGGTCAGCCCGGGTGCACCCGGCGGCAACCGCCGAGCCATCCGGACAACCGTTCCGGTACCACCATCGTCGTCGACCTCCATCGTGTCGACCAGGCGGCCGACCTGCTGCAGCTGCTCAGCCAGCCGGACTGCCTCGCCGGGCGCCGGGTGCGCCAAAGACACCTGCAGTGTTGGTACCCCGTGCGGCTCAAGGGTGAACGCCACGTCGGTGTCGCGCCCCGCGGCCAGCAGCACCCGGCCCACCTCGCTGAGTGCGGTGGCCATCCTGGTCTGGTCCTGTGACTCCAGTCCTACCGCGCGAGCGACCTCCCGGCCCAGCTGCCGCACCACGAAGATGTCCTGCGCCACCCGTAGGCGCATGCTCATCAACGGCAGAGCGGTCATGAGGCTCGGGCCACCAGGACGCCGGCGTCGTCGCGGCGGATGCCGGCGTCGCGCAGCACGGTCGCGGCGATCACCTCGGGCGAGCGGGCGAACAGGCCCGGGTAATCAGCCGGGTTCCAGCGGTCCACCACACCGTCGGAGTGCATCAACACGACCGCTCCGGGGGCGAGCGGGTAGTCGTACTCGCGGATCTGACGCCGTTGATGCCCGGCGATGCCGGGCATCGAAACCATGCCGCGCCGGCCGCCGTCCGGGCCGAACACCGTGCCGGAGATGTTGCCCAGGCCCGCATAGCGGACCAGGCCGGCCGCAAGGTCCAGCTCGGCGACCGCGAGCGCGGCGCCACGCGTGTGCCCGAGGGTACGGTGCAGCGCCTCCACCATCATGGCGGGCGGGACAGCGGCTTCCTTCCGGAACACCCGCACCGCCTCGTGCGCGGCGGCCGCGGCCAGGCCACCGTGCCCCAGCCCGTCACAGACCAGGACCTGCCGGCGGCCGTCGACCTCACGGATCGCGTACGCGTCGCCGCTGACCGTCTCGCCGGTCAACGGCCGGGTGAGCCCGGCGGCCCACGGGTTCTCCGGTGCGCCGAGCGGCCAGACCTGCACGACCAGCACGGTGCCCTTGCCCGGCACCGAGTGCAGATCCCACCAGCTGGCCTGCCGCAGGATCGCGCCGAGCCCGATCCCGAGGGTGCCCGCGGTGGAGTGCCCGTCGCCGAGCGCGCGCGGGACGTCGGCCATCCCCGGCCCGCTGTCGATCACGACCAGCTCGACGCCGGCCTGTTCCTCGGTCCGCACCGAACGGACCAGGATGGCGCCCTGATCGGCGTGCTTGACCAGGTTGCCGGCCGCCTCCGCGGCGACGATCGAGAGGTCCGCCACCCGTCGTTCCGGCATGGCCAGCTCAGCGGCGAGGCGCTCGGCCGCACGGCGGACAGCGGAAGCCGTCCCGGCGGCTTCCACCCGGAACCAGACTCCTCCGTCCAGGAGTCCTTCGGGCAGCGACGCCACCGTGCCTCCGCTCATCGGCACCACTTGACAACGGTAATGGTCGTGCCCTTACCCGGTTCGGTGTCGATGTCGAACTCGTCCACCAGCCGGCGCGCGCCACTGAGGCCCAGGCCGAGCCCGCCTCCGGTGGTGTAGCCGTCGGTCAGTGCGAGGTCCAGATCGGCGATCCCGGGGCCCTGGTCGGCGAAGACGATCCGGATGCCACCCCGGCGCTCGTTCTGGATCCGGCTCACCTCCACCGTGCCGCCCCCGCCGTAGACCAGCGTGTTGCGGGCGAGCTCACTCGCGGCGGTGACCAGCTTGGTCTGATCCACCAGGGACAGTTTCACGGCGACCGCCACCGTACGCACCAGCTGCCGTACCCGGACGACGTCCTGGTCGGTCGCAACCGGAAGCCGCTGGCTCTCCTCGTTCACGGCGTGGTTACCGCTGCCGGGTCGTCCTCGTCCTCGTCGTCCTCCAGATTCTCGTCCTCGCGGTTGCGGGCGAGCATCTCGATGCCCAACTCGACGTTGAGCGCCGTCCGGATGCCGGGCAGCGAGAGCCCCAGCTCAACCAGGGTGATCGCCACCGCCGGGCGCATGCCGACCACGACGGTCTCGGCATCCAGCACCCGGGAGACCGAGGCGATGGTGGCCAGGGTGCGGCCGACGAAGGAGTCGACGATGTCGAGCGCGCTGATGTCGATGATCACACCGTGGCAACCGGTCGCCACGATCCGCTCGGCCAGGTCCTCCTGCAGCTGGAGCGCGACCTGGTCCTCCATGTCGATCTGGATCGAGACCAGGAGGATGTCACCGATCTTCAGGACCGGTACACGCTCCACCTCAGCGCTCCGAACGCTTCGGCGCGACGGCCTTGGCGCCGTTCTTGGCGAGCACGAACCGCAGCGCGTCGGCGAGCGAGGACTTGGTCGCGATGTCGCCGAACTCGATGCCGAGCGCCACGATGGTCTGCGCGATCTGTGGCCGGATGCCGGAGATGATGCAGTCGGCGCCCATCAGCCGGGCGGCCACCACGGTCTTCAGGATGTGCTGCGCCACCTGGGTGTCGACGGCCGGCACACCGGTGATGTCGATGATCGCGTAGGGCGAGCCGGTGTCCACCAGGGTCTGCAGCAGCCGCTCCATCACCACCTGTGCGCGCGCCGAGTCGAGCGTGCCGACCAGCGGCACCGCCACCACGCCCTCCCACAGCTTCACCACCGGGGTGGAGAGCTCCAGCAGCTGCTCGGCCTGGTCGGCGATGAGCGTCTCGCGGATCCGCACATAGGCGTCGAAGGTGAAGAGGGCGGCCCGGTCCACGAAAGTGGAGAAGGCCACGTAGTCCCGGAGGGTGGCGGCGTCGTTCTGATCACCGAGGACCTCGAGCGCGGCTTCCTTCAGCGCATACACACTGACCGCGGTCTCGGTGGCACTGAACCCCTGCCGGGCCCGAGTGTTGGACAGCTCGGTGAGCTGAGCGCGCAGCTCGGCCGCCGCCTCGTCGGTCAAATCCACCGCCCCGGCGGCCAAGGCCTGCTGAAATGCCTTCTGCAGGTCGCCGGTCTGCCGTTCGAGCTCGGCACCACTCAGCCGACCCCGTAGGCTCGTGGCGACCAGTTCCGTCCAGCGGGCCGCAAGCGGCTCCGCGTGACCCTTCAGTAGGTCTGCGAAGCGACTTGCCTCGTCCGGACTCAGCGGCATCGCTGCCTCCCCACCACGCGATCCGTGCGCAACGGCCGGACTTTACCATCAGGACGTTCGTTACTTGCTGTAGACCAACTAATGGACACGGTCAAGCTTCGTTCCTGTTCTGCGCATCCCCCGGTACTTGGAGTACCGTTCAGCAATAACTGGAGGTCGGCGAATGTCCCTGACGGTACAAACGGAACAGCGCGGCGACATGGTGGTCGTGTCGGTCGCCGGCGAGCTCGACATGGCCACCGCCCCCCAGCTTCAGGATCAGATCAGCGATCTCCTGGAGAAGGGGCGGACGCGGCTGATCTTCGACCTCGCCGAGGTGTCGTTCTGCGACTCCACCGGGCTGTCGGTCTTCGTCCGGGCGAAGAACAGCACCGACGACGCCGGCGGGACCGTCCGGCTGGCCGCACCGCAGCGCGGGGTGCTCCGCATCCTCGAGGTGAGCGGTCTGGTCGAGGTGCTGCACACCTACCCCACGGTGGACGAGGCGGTCACCGCCGAGGAGCCCGCACTCGACTGAGGTTTCGTGAGCCGCCCGGTCGGCGTAGTTTGTCGCCGACCGGCGGCGGGCACCCCCGTTGCCGGATTGACTTTCGGCCCCCGGGGAGAGTGCCCGTGAACAAGATGTTCCAAGGCTTCAAAGACTTCATCATGCGCGGCAACGTCGTCGACCTGGCGGTCGGCGTCGTGATCGGCACCGCCTTCACCGCGGTCGTCTCGAGCTTCACCAAGTCGTTCCTCGAGCCGCTGATCAAGTGGATGTCCGGTGGCCAGGGCGAGCTCAAGGGCTCGTTCTCGCCCGCCAAGGGTGTCGACTTCACCTACGCCGCCTTCATCAACTCCCTCATCACCTTCCTGCTGACCGCCGCGGTCCTCTACTTCCTGGTGGTCCTCCCGCTGAACAAGCTGGCCGAGCGCCGCCGCCGCGGCGAGGAGCCGCCGCCGAAGGCGCCCAGCGAGGAGGTCAAGCTGCTCACCGAGATCCGCGACGCGCTGCTGCGCGGTCAGGGCCACCAGGTCGCCAACAGCGCCCTCGACGAGGTGCTGGGGCGCCGCCCGGAGCCCCCGCGCTGACAACTTCCGTCACTCGCGCCCACTTCTTCCGCCCTCCCGGCACCTCTCGAACAAATGTTCGATACAGTGCCGGGATGGAGCAGCGTAAGCACTGGTGGAACGGCAAGTGGGGACGCCTCGTCCGCAAGGACGTGTACCTGCGGACCAACGGCGACCAGTGGTATGTCGAGCAGCGGGCGGGCGGCTCCGACGGCGTCTCGCACTTCTTCGAGTACGACAGTGAGGACGCCGCCCTCGACATGGTCCGTGCCCTGCTGGCCGGCCCGGAGGAGTGGCGCGAGCTGTCGGTCCGGCCGCCGCGCTGATCAGGCCGCGCGGCGGTCCTCGTGCGCGGCGGTCAGCGGGCCCGGCGAGGGCGGCAGCAACCGCAGGCCCGGGCGCGGAGCCTCGTCGGCGACCTCGGCCGCCGCGTCGAAACGTGCCCGCCAGCCGGCGCCGACCCGCGAGCCGGGCGGCTGTTCCGTCCCGCCGACACCCCGGGACAACGCCACCACCAGCAGATATCCCAGGATCACGAAGCCGTGGCCGACCAGCCGGGTGACGTCCACCCGGCCGCCGGTGAGGTCGTTGACCGAGAGCAGCAGGAGCATCGCGACGAAAGCGGTCAGCATCGGCACCAGACCGGTGGGCCGGGTCCGGCGCAACGCGATGAAGAGGTAACCGGCGCCCACCGCGACGTTCCAGGCGGCCGACTCGTGCCACAGGTGCCCCGGCGTCGCGCTCAGCCCGATGTGCGCGTGCGCGGCGCTCGCCCCGCCGCCCACCTGCGTCAGGCCCAGGATGAGCTGCACCGTTCCGACCAGCGCCAACGCCACGTAAAGGACGGCCGCGACCGGCAGCCGCCGGATCCGGGCGAACCTGCGGCGGCGCGGCTGCTCGGCGGGGAGCGCGGCCAGGATCGCCGCGCTGAGGTCCGGCACCGCGGCCACCGGCCCCGTGCGGGTCAGCCGGTTGACCGCCGCCGCCCGGTCCAGCCACTCCCGGCAGCCGGCGCATCCGGCCAGGTGCTCGTCGACCAGCGGCCGCAGGGCCGGGTCGTCCTCGCCGTCCAACTGCGCGGACAGCATCTCGCGCCACCGCTCACATGCCATGTCCCCATAGTCGTCCAGGGAGGCCCGCGAGTTCCCGGCGGATCAGTGCTGTTCCGGTGCTGGGACCAGACCGATCGGCTGGCTGCCGGAGTGCCCCGAAAGCCGGCGCCGCTCCCGGAAAGCCCGCAGGTTGGCCGTGTTACCGCAGGTGCTGACGTCGTGCCAGACCCCGCTGTTGTTCCGTGAGGTGTCGAAGAATGCAGCCCGGCAGGTCGCGTTGTGGCAGAGCTTGAGCCGCAGCCAGAGGCCGGCCTGCTGCGCCAGCAGCGCCTCGGCCCACAACGCCGAGGCCAGCCAGCGGATCCCCCGGCCGGTCGGCACCACCCGCACCCAGCCGTTCACATCCGGCGCCAGGCTGACCTGCACGTCGGCGGGCGGCAGCGCACCGGCCGGCCCGGCGTTGGCGGCGGCCAGCACGACGTTCTCGAAAGCCGTCCGCAGCCGGCGCAGCGAGCGCAGATCGGTGGCGGAGAGCAGCAGCGTCGGCGCCGGCAGGCCGGACACCCGCGACCAGGTCCCCAGCGCCTCGGTCACCCACCACTGGGCGTCGTCGGTCACGGTCAGCAGATCCGGACTGTACGACATCACGGCGCGCGTGTTCAGCAACTCCTGAACGAGCGCGAATCCGCCGGGCGCCTCCCGCACGCCGTGCCGGGCGCTGGCCTTCCAGGACATAGCCAAAGGGTACTCGGCTCTTTTTGCCACCGTTTTTCACGTCCACCGGCCGGGTGGTCGATCGCCAATCAGCCGTGGACCGTTGTGAATGGGTCCCTACAATGACCCGACCACCAGCGAGGGGGGATTCGTGCGGAGAATCCTGGCGATCACGATCGCCGCAGCGACGGCGTTGACTCTCGCCGCCGGTTGTGACACGGCCGATCCGGTCGCCGACGGGCCGGCGACGCCTTCGCCCAGCGTCTCAGCGGCGGAGTCTTCCGCGCCCGCCGCCTCGCCCTCGGTGTCGCCTTCGGTGTCGCCCACCCCCACCCTGCCGGCGAAGCCGAAGAAGCTGAAGTCCGGTGCCAAGGGCCCCGAGGTGCTGGCCCTGCAGAACCGGCTCACCGAGCTCGGCTACTGGAACGGCAAGGCCGACGGCAAGTTCGGCGGGACCACCCAGCAGGCGGTGTTCGCCCTGCAGAAGGCGGCCGGCCTGGGCCGCGACGGCACGGTCGGGCCGAAGACCTGGAAGGCCCTGGAGGACGGCGTCCGCCCGGAGGCGAAATCCACCAGCGGCAAGGTCGTCGAGATCAATCTGAAGCGCCAGCTGCTGATGCTCGTCGACGACGGCCGGATCACGCAGATCTTCAACACGTCGACCGGCTCGATGGAGTACTACGAGCAGGAAGGCCAGACCTATCTGGCGGACACACCGCGCGGCAAGTTCCGGGTGAGCCGGCAGATCGACGGCTGGCGCAACGCCCCGCTCGGCCTGCTGTGGCGTCCGAAATACTTCAACGGCGGCATCGCGGTGCATGGCGCCCCGAGCGTCCCGCCGTACCCGGCGTCGCACGGCTGCGCGCGTGTCTCGATCTCCGCGATGAACTGGATGTGGAAGAACGACGCGCTGCCGATCAAGACGCGCGTCTGGGTCTACTGAGCCAGTTCCAGCCGGCGGCTCTGCTGCCGCGGCGCCGGGATCACCGGGGCGTAACCCGGCGGCCAGGCCGCACCGTAAAGCTCGGCGCAGAGCACCACACCCAGCCACGGCACCCACGGCCCGCGGATCTCGACCGGCCCGCGCCCCCGCACGTCCAGCGTCAGCGCCCACTCGTCCGGCTGCGGCCGCAGACCCGCCACCGACCGCAACGAGAACTCCTCGCCGCCCAGGATCAGCCGGCAACTGGTGATCACCGCGAGCCGTCGCCCCGCTCCCGTGACGTCCACCGGAAACCAACCGAACTGCTTCTCACCGGCCCGCAGCGGAATCGTCGGGCTCACCGACGCCGGCCGCCCGCCCCGCGCCACCAGACCGGCCAACATGCTCATCGACCGGAAGCCGGCCTCGAGCTGCTCAGGGTCATAAGCGGACAACACACTCTCCGATCTAGACGGCCGCCCCGTCGCGGCTCACCCAGACCCTGGCATGCCGAAGCCGCCACGACCAGCGAATACACACCCCAGCATGAGGTTTTACCGGTTCGCCGCCGGCAAGCCACCCGCCGTCTGCCGAAGTCCGACGTTCCCGGCTAACCCATCAGAGTGCACAAACCACCCAGGCGTGATCTCACCGACTTGGGTCGCTCCCCGGTGAAGACAGCCAGGCACTCGAACCCACAGCCCGCGCCCACGCCGGCCTATTCCTCGGCGGCCGGCCGGCCGGTGTCTCCCAGCGTGTCCAGAAGACGTTCACGAGCGGCGTCCAAGCGCGTGGCGTAGTCAGGCATGAAGATCTCGACGAGAGACGTGTCCAGCGCTCCGGAGATCGCGTATATCGGCGACCACACGGAGCGTTCCCTGTTCACGAGCTCGTTGAACTCGGCGCTGTCCATCATCATGCGGTGGAGCCAGTCCGACAGGACGAACGCCTGATCTCTGCTGAGCTTGATCGTGAATTCGTCGTCGGCCACGCGCTCAGGCTACCGACGCACAACCGCAACTGGTCAGCGCTAGAACCCCAGCGCTGACCAGTTGCGGTTGTGGGCCGCCAGGGACTCGAACCCTGAACCTATGGATTAAAAGTCCACAGCTCTGCCATTGAGCTAGCAGCCCGCGCAAGCCAGGGTACCCACCCCGGTTCACCTGTTAATCATCGCATCCGCCGTGCCCCGCCCGCCTCTCAGATACCCCTCACAGACCGGCCAGCAGATATTCGCGCACCCGCCCCCGTGCCTGGTGGATCCGCGACTTCACGGTGCCTTCCGGAATGCCCAGGTGGCCGGCGATCTCCTGGTAGTCCAGCTGGCAGATGTCCCGCAGCACCATCGGCGCCACCAGCTCGGGTCGGTTCGCTTCCAGGCGTTCCAGCGCGTCCAGCAGGTCGAGCCGCGAGCCGGCGATGACGCTCGTCGTACGCGCGTCCACCACCTCGACCGGCATCTCCGCATACCCCTGTTCCGCCGCCCGCCGCTTCAACCCCCGGTACGTCTGCCGCGCCCCGTTAGCCACAATCACGTACAGCCAGGTGCTGAACCGGGACCGCCCCTCGAACCCGCCGATGTTCCGCGCCACCTGCAGCAGCACGTCCTGGCAGGCCTCTTCCGCGTCCTGATAGCAGGGCAGGAACCGCGCACACCGGCGCAACACCCCGGGCCTGATCGCGGCCAGCAGCGCCTCCAGTGCCGCCTGGTCGCCACGGGCCGCCCGCCGCGCCAGTTCCTCCTGGTCGTCGTCCCGCACACCTGCTCCTGTCCCCGTTTCGATGGCGCTCATAATACGAACGTGTCAGTGCCCATCAAGATCGGCCGATACCGGGTGCTCAGGCGCCTGGGCTCGGGTGCGTTCGCCACCGTGTGGCTCGCCGAGGACGACGTGCTGGAGTCCTCGGTCGCGATCAAGGTGCTGGCCGAGAACTGGGCGCACCACCCGGACGTTCGGGCCCGCTTCGAGCAGGAGGCTCAGGTGCTGCGCCGGGCCGATTCGGAGCGGCTGGTCCGGGTGCACGACTTCGGCGAGCTGCCCGACGGCCGCCCCTACCAGGTGATGACGTACGCGGCCGGCGGCACCCTGGCCGACCGCCTGGAGCAGGGCCCGATGCCGGTCCGTACCGCGCTGCGCACCGCGACCGACATCGCCCACGCCGTGACCGTGCTGCACGAGTCCGGGGTGCTGCACCGGGATCTGAAGCCGTCGAACATCCTTTT
Organism: Actinoplanes sp. NPDC024001; assembly: GCF_040638955.1. Taxonomy (NCBI): domain Bacteria; kingdom Bacillati; phylum Actinomycetota; class Actinomycetes; order Micromonosporales; family Micromonosporaceae; genus Actinoplanes; species Actinoplanes sp. NPDC024001. The sequence goes on along the minus strand of NZ_JBEZZB010000003.1, from coordinate 3,461 downwards.
CGAAACGGTCCGCGGCACCGAGCGGGTCCTGGTCGCCGATCTGGGTCTGGCGAAGGCGATCGCGCACGCGTCGGGTTTCACCGTGGTCGCCGGCACGCCCGGTTACATGGCGCCGGAGCAGAGCCGGCCCGGCGGCGGCTTGGACGTCCGCGCTGACGTGCACGCCATCGGCGCAATGACCTATCAGATGCTCACCGGCCACACCCCGAGACCGGGTCGTTCGGCGCCGTCGAAGCTGCGGTCGGGTGTGCCGAGGCAGCTCGACCGGGTGGTGATGCGGGCTCTCGACGCCGACCGGAGCCGGCGCTGGGCTTCCCCGGCCGCGTTCGCCTCCGCGCTGAACGCCACCACCGCCTCCAGCCAGGTGAAACGAAAAGTACTGCGCACTGCCGGTTCCGCGGTGGCGCTGGCCGCGCTGGCCCTGACCGCCGGGGCGACCGTTCCGAGCGGCACCCCGCACGGCTGGGTCCGGGTAGCCGATCGCACCGGCGCCCTCTCGCTCGCAGTGCCGCCCGGTTGGGCACAGCAGCTGCGGGATTCCGGGTGGGATGCCGCTTCGCTCGGGTTTCCGGCAGGCAATGAGCCGGGCCTGCAGGTCGGCGCGGCGCTCGCCGATCCGGGGTCGCCGAGCCTGTTCGCCGGTGTCAGCCGCTGGCTCGTCCCGGGTGCGCGGGCCACCTGGCCCACGCACGACGGCTGCACCCGCCGGCCGGATCGCCGCGGGTCGTTCGCCGGCCTGAGCGGTGAGGTGCGCACCTGGACGAATTGCGGCGGCGCCCCGATCGCGTACACCGACGCCCTTCTCACCGACGGCGGCCGCCGGCCCGGCGTCTATCTGCAGCTCAAGCAGGTGGACGGGGTGGATCGCACGGACGAGGTTCTCCGCACCGTCCGTCTGGCCCACTCCTAGTGGTCAACAACTATCCATCAAACTGTCAGCTACATACGGCATCCTCTGTGTTCATGCAACGGACCTCCGGTATCGCCGCTCTCGTCGCTCTGACCACGCTCGCCGCCGGCGCCCCGGCGTACGCGACCGAGCGCCCGCCCCGCGAGATCACCGCCACCGTCGAGACGCCGGCGCTCTTCGACGACGAGGCGGGCGGCGACGCGGACGCGGACGACCCCGCGATCTGGATCAACTCGGCGGACCGGGCCCGCAGCCTGGTCATCGGCACCGCGAAAAACGGCGGCCTGCGCGTCTACGACCTGGCCGGGCGCCAGATCCAGTCGATCGCCACGCCGGAGGGCGGCCGGTTCAACAACGTCGACATCATGACCGGTTTCCGGCTCGGCAAGCGCAAGGTCGACGTCGCCGTGGTCACCGACCGTGGCCTGGACAAGCTGCGCATCTACCGGATCGAGGCGTCCGGCCTCACCGACATCACCGCGGCCGACGTCCCGCTGCTGTTCTCCAAGGACGAGGCCGAGGTCGAGGAGCAGGCCACCGGTTACGGTGTCGCCGTCTACGACCGCTATGCCGTGGTGAGCCGCCGGCACAGCACCCGCCTGGGCATCTTCCGCCTGGAGGAGAAGAACGGGAAGGTCACCTACCGCACCTCCGACCTGCTCGACCTGCCCCGCGAGTTCCGCCTGCCGAACGGCGACACCTGGTCGCCGTGCGCCGAGCCCGGCGAGGACCCGCAGGTGGAGGGCATGGTCGTCGACGCGGAGGCGGGCGTGCTCTACGCCGCCCAGGAGGACGTGGCCCTCTGGCGCATCAACCTGAAGGGCGGCGCGTTCAGCAGCATCCCGCGGGTCGTCGAGCGGGTGGCCGAATACGGCATCCCCGCCACCTACGACCCCGAGTCGGAGGAGTGCGTCGTCGACTACCCGAACGACCCCGGTTTCGGCGGCCGCATCCACGCCGATGTCGAGGGCGCCACGATCTACCCGACCGGCCGGCGCGACGGCTACCTGATCGTCTCCAGCCAGGGCGACAGCCGCTTCTTCGTCTATGACCGCCGCACCAACAAGCCGCTCACCATCTTCACCGTCACCGACGGCAACCGGACCGACGGCGTCCAGCACTCCGACGGCGCCGCCGTCACCGCGGTCGCCCTGCCCGGCTACCCGAAGGGCCTGCTGGTGCTCCACGACGGCGAGAACGTCCCCAACGACGGCCGGACCAGCACCAACTTCAAATTCGTCGACTGGCGCAAGCTGGGCTTGCGCTCCTGAACCCCGCACAACGCGGGCCCGGCAGGATCTCTCCCGCCGGGCCCGTTCTCTTTCTCGTACGTCCTAACAGCCCCGCCGAACTACCCCTCACCGGCTGCGCCGCGACCGGCGGATCCATGCCTACCCGGCTTCGCCGCGACCGCCGAGCTCCCGTGTCCGCCCCCGTGACGGCACGACACCCGTGGCGTCAGCGTCCGGGCGCGTCACTCGTAGCAGTTCTGGGTCTTCAGCTGCAGGTTCATGTGGACGACCTGGTCGTCCTGGATAGTGATGTTGTAGACCGCGTCCTGGTTGCCCGGCACCGCAACGTGGCCGCGCCCGTCCTCACCGGGCCCGGTCAGCACGTCCCAGTCCCGGTACGCCTTCTTGACCGCCGCGAGACTGCTACCCAGTTTGATCTCCTGCGGCGTGGCCAGTCCCGGGTACGCCGTGAACGAGACCAGCCCCTGCTCGCCGTCGAAGAACACCGGAGCGTCGGCGGGCCCGGCTGACTTCGGCTGGTAGTCCGAGTTGCAGCCCGCGCCGCTCTCGTCACGCACCTGGTCGAGCAGGCCGGTCTTGACCGCCCTGCTCCGGCTCATGCCGAGCTTGAGTTCGCCCACCCCGTCCGGCCCGAGCAACAGCCGCACCGACGGCTTCGACGGCGGCCGAGTCGTCTCCTTGGTCGTCGCCTCCGCAGTTGTCGCCGTCGGCGAGGACTGCGGAGTCGTGGTCGTCTCCGTCACCGAGGGCGTGCCGGCCGGGGTGACCCCGCCGACCGGTGCCGCGGTGCCGGCCACCGGTTCCGGCGAGCTCTCGCATCCGGTCACCAACGCCAGGCCGACAACCGCCGCCAGAACCGCAACCGTACGTCGCATCGTTGTGCCTCTTCCCATCCCCGTAGGTAGCTGTCACATCATGCGATGCGCCCGCCACCGCCCCGGTTCTGAATACGAGGTAACGACTGGATAACGGCGTCAAGCCAAAAAGAAAGGCCCACCCCGTGTGGGGTGGGCCTTTCTATCACGTTGAGTCCGGCGGCGTCCTACTCTCCCACACCCTCCCGAGTGCAGTACCATCGGCGCTGGCGGGCTTAGCTACCGGGTTCGGAATGTAACCGGGCGTTTCCCCACCGCTATGACCACCGAAACAGCATTCAGCACCACAAACATCCAGCAACCCAGCCGGCGTGACCGCCGATCGGGGTGGTTGTTCGTTTGCTGTGAATCACACAGTGGACGCAAGCGCAATGTATAAGGTGGTTAAGCCCTCGGCCTATTAGTACCGGTCAACTCAACACG